>CAMKTW010000050.1 GCA_946415795.1 uncultured Bacteroidales bacterium | reverse complement strand
ATTCACAAGTATGTTAACGGCCGGGTGATGGATTCATATGGAGTGGGCACATTCCTCACCTGCGATGTCACTGGCTGCAAGCCATCTAACATAGTGATAAAACTCACCCGAGGCCGCATTACGGAGCTTCGCGAATGGCACGACTGCATCAAGCTTTCCTGCGACAAGGGCAAGACGCTCGGTAATCCCGAGAAGTGCAAGTTTATTCTGAGCCAGATAGGCTGACGACATCCAGGTTGTCTATGATTCCCTTCAAGGCAGCAGGCGTCACCTGTTGTGCGGCGTCGCTCCACGCACTGTCCGGATTGCAATGACTTTCCACTATCAGGCCGTCCATGCCCAAATCCATAGCGTGCTGGCATAAAGGGGCTATCAACTCCCGTTTTCCGCCGATATGGCTCGGGTCACAGAAGATCGGAAGGTCCGGTTCCCGTTTCTTGAGCTCTACCGGGATATGCCACATCGGAAGATTACGATAGATATTGCGCTCGTAATAAGAGAACCCCCTGTGAATGGCACCAAGACGTCTGATACCGGACATATTGACCCGTTCGAGTGCGCCTTGCCAAAGGTCTATCTCCGGATTGACCGGATTCTTGACCAGCACCGGAATATCCTCCCCCGTCAAGGCGTCAGCCACAGACTGGACGGCAAAAGGATCGACAGCGGTGCGGGCTCCGATCCATAATATATCCACTCCATAATCGAGTGCTGCACGAACGTGTTCTGCAGTTGCAACCTCTGTGGCGGTGAGCATATCAAGTTCTTCGTGTACGCGTCGCAGCCAGGGCAGGGCGGTAACGCCGTTTCCCTCAAATCCTCCAGGACGTGTGCGCGGTTTCCAGATGCCGGCGCGGAATATCTTGCATCCGTTCTCGTGGAGCGCGGAGGCTGTGGACATTACTTGTTCCTCTGTCTCGGCAGAGCAGGGGCCGGCTATCAGCAGCGGCCGCACAGGGTCAACTCCTGGTAAGTTGAGCGGTTGAAGGTCAAGTGCCATATCGGGATTGTTAAAGGTTTGTCTCTTTAGATTCTATGTATTCGCCCAGAACACGCAATTCGCTGGTAAGCGGTGATATTGCAGCAACACCCTGCCTGAAGCGCTCCAGGGTGGGGTACACGACATCGATGTAGAACATATATTCCCACTCCTTGCCGATTATTGGAAGCGACTGTATCTTGGTGAGGTTGATATCGTAGAAACTCAATACGCTCAGCGCCTGGCTAAGAGAACCCTCTTTGTGGGGCAGGGTAAACACCAGGGAGGCTTTGTCGCAATCCTCTATGTGCCTCAGGTGTGATGCCCGCTTGGAATTGCTGCACAGCAAAAAGCGGGTGAAATTATGTTTATTGTCTTCTATCTCCTCTTCCAGCACCTTCAGTCCGTAAAGTGCCGCATTATCTTTATGACAGATGGCGCAATGCCCTCTGAGATGTTCATCTGCTATGGCACGGGCGCTGGAGGCGGTGTCGGAACGCTGTACAACCTTGAGTTGCGGATGATTCTGCAGGAAAGATCGGCACTGCATCAGCGCCACGGGATGGCTGTCAACCTCACACAGAGAGTCCCAGTCGTCTTCCGGGAGGCAAACCAGGCTGTGGCTGATGTGGAGCTTATGCTCGCCCACGACGCTCAGTCCACTGTCGCGGAGCAGCTCATAGTTATGCAGCAGGCTCCCCGCGATCGTATTCTCAATTGCCGCAAAGGCGATGATGGAGGGGTCGTCACGGACACAGTCAAATACCTGTTCAAAACTGCTGCAGCACACTGTTTCCAACTCTTCTGATGCAAAAAACTGATGGGCTGCGATGTCGTGGAATGATCCTTTGATACCTTGGATTGCTACTCGTTTCATAATCAATAATCTCTTTAATAAAAAATCCCGCTTCACATAAGCGAAGCGGGATTAGTGGTAAGTTATTGCAATTCTTACGCGACCTTCCGCTTCACACCGCAGGGTGCAAAGAAGCCGAAAAAGAAGAAGCTGTAAGAATTAATCGTCATAGTGTTATTTCAAATGCAAGTATAGGGCATTTATAAAATAAAAGCAAATATTATTTTATCGCGGCAAAAGCCTGCTCCATATCTGCAATCAAATCTTCGGTGTCTTCCAGACCGACAGAGAAGCGGATCAGGTCCGGCTGCACGCCAGCCGCAATCAGCTGCTCATCGGTAAGCTGGCGGTGGGTATGACTGGCTGGATGAAGCACGCAGCTTGCAGCATCTGCCACGTGTGTGACAATGTTGATTAACTTTAGATTATCTATAAACTTGATGCTGCGTTCGCGACCGCCCTTTATGCCGAAACACATAACGCCTGAGCTGCGGCCGCCGGTGAACTGCTTCTGGGCTAACCCGTGATACCTGTCACCTGGCAGACCGGGATACTTGGTCCAGGCAACCTCATTATTATCGGAGAGATACTCTGCCATCTTCTGCGCATTGGAGCAGTGGCGCTCTACACGTACCTGCAGACTCTCCAGGCCGACATTAAGCATATATGCGTTGAACGGCGAAGCGATACTGCCAAGGTCGCGCATCAGCTGTACCGTGGCCTTTGTGATGAAAGCGTTCCTGCCAAAGCTCTGGGCATAAGCCAGGCCGTGATACGAAGGGTCTGGCTCCGTCATACACGGGAACTTGTCAGAGTGCGCCTCCCAGTCAAAATTGCCGCTGTCAACTATTGCGCCGCCGACGCTGGTCGAGTGACCGTCCATATATTTTGTCGTGGCGTGGGTGACGATGTCGGCGCCCCATTCAAAAGGACGGCAGTTAATGGGGGTGGGGAAGGTGTTGTCCACAATCAGAGGGACACCGTGACTGTGTGCTATGCGGGCAAACTTCTCAATATCGAGGACGTTCACAGCCGGGTTGGTGAGGGTTTCGCCGAACAACAGTTTGGTATTGGGGCGGAAAGCGGCGCCAATCTCCTCTTCAGATGCGTCAGCATCCACAAACGTACACTCGATGCCCATTTTCTTGAGGGTGATGGCAAACAGGTTGAAGGTGCCGCCATAGATGGTGCTTGCGCTAATAAAGTGGTCGCCGGCTTCGCACAGGTTAAGCACAGCAAACAGCGATGCTGCCTGTCCCGAGGAGGTCAGCATAGCGGAGGTGCCGCCCTCAAGGGCCGCTATCTTAGCCGCCACAAGGTCGTTTGTCGGATTCTGGAGACGGGTATAGAAATATCCGGGAACCTTGAGGTCGAACAGGTCGGCCATCTGCCCGCTGGTTTCGTATTTGAATGTAGTAGTCTGGTAAATGGGGACCTGACGAGGTTCACCCTTCTTGGGATTCCAGCCCGCCTTGATGCACAGGGTCGCGGGATTGAGTTTCTTATCTTTCATCTATTTTTCCGTTTTGATATGAATATCGCACTGAGGGAAAGGAATTTCTATACCCTCTGCATTGAATGCATTGTATATCTTTTCGCGGATGTCCGCCATAAGGGATATCTTCTCTTTGGGAGTGAGCCAGACGCGCACCTCAAGGTCAACGCTGCTGTCCGCAAAGTTAGAGACCATAACCACGGGATCCCGATGGGAAAACTTCTTGTCAAGCGGCTCGAGAGATTTGAGGATAACCTCACGGGCCTTGTCCATATCGGTTCCGTAGCTGACGCTGACGGGTATCTTGCACAGTTCGTAACTGTGGCTCTTGGTGATGTTTTTAAAGTTCTTGGCAAACAGCTGGCTGTTAAGGAAAGACATCGTGCTGCCGTCCAGGGTATCTACGGTGGTGCTTCGGATGCCGACGTCCAGGATACGGCCGCGGATGCCGTCGCACTCGATGTAATCGTTAAGATGGACGCGGCCCATAAGCAATGTGAGGCCGCAAAGGAGGTCGTTGATGGTATCTTTGAGGGCGAAGCCGAGGCCGACACCTAAACCGCCGACGGCGGCGATTAGACCCTTGCTGTCTATATTGAAGAGCTTGATGACCACCACCGCATACAGGAACCAGATAAAGATGCTGCCCAAAGTAACATAGAGGGGGATTGCCCCGGTGGTATAATTCTCTTTATAAATCTGCTGAAGGGCGGTCTTGATCATATTGATGGCCCAGATGATGGCGAATGCCAGCGCCACCAGGATAAGTATCTTGGAGAGGGTGACTGTTACGGTGCCTGTCATTGCGCTCAGCAGATTTGCGTGGAGTATGTTCTCCGCCCAGCTGCGCATACTGAACATCTGCGATGCCCATCGGAAGCTGATTGCGAATGTGGCTACCGTAAATACCGGAAGGATGAGTTTTTCCACGGTCGGATTGAGCCATATCTCGCGGGCCCCGTGTTCATTGGCGTGTTTGAGTGCGTCTTTTTTGACAACATATGTCAGACAGGTCACGGCCTGCAGGCAGGTGAGCTGTACAATCCAGTAAATCTCCAGCATAAGAGCCAGGAAGGTGAAGCCGAACCAGGCCATCAGACACATCGCGCCGGTTATTATGCAAGTGAGCCACATCATCACAGATGCAAAGCGCTCGCGCCAGCGGCCGTGCCGCACCATTGCCGTCAGCTGCCAGATAAAGGATATCAGAAGCACCGGCGGAATGGTCAGGTTGATGATGTTGTTGCTGGCCAGTGTCAGACGCTCGAAAATGAACACGACAGCCGTGAACAGCACTGGAATGTAGCAACGGAACACACCCGCCGCCTCATCGGCATTGCAGCGCAGCGCCACACTCACCAGGAAGATATCTATGATTAACATCAGATACAGGAACAGGTCTACCGAGGGCAGGATGTTGAAGCCCGCCATAAACGTGTGGCAGACTATATATGCCAGCAGCACGAAGATGGTGCAGGCGACGGCGGCTATGACAAAGCCCTTTTTGTCGATGATTCTGTTCTTGAGATATTTCTTTGGAAGGAAAACCGTTATGGTCAGGATGGCAAGGAAGATGGATACCGCTGCAATCAATCCCAGGGCGAGCAGCATAATCCAGTTCTCGCGGCGGGTGGTCTTGTTTGTAGAAGCGCCGCTTCCGGCCCTGATATCATCCATTACCGCCTTTATGCGCTTGCCGATATTGCCCAGTGTCTGGAAATAAGATTCACCGCCCGACATAAAAACGTTGTGGCGGATGCTCTCGAAGCGGTTGGCGTTGTATTCGGCCATCTCTGCCATACGGTTGGCGGCAGTCTCATAGAGCTCCTGGTTTGTCACTATCTGCTGCTGAAGCTCTGTAAGACGCTCCTTTATCTCTCCGCAAATCTCCACGCAGGCTTTGCGGGCCTCGTCACCCTTGCTCGTAAGGGTGCGGGTGTCGATGCGACCCAGAAGGTCTTCCAACCTGTTGTAGCGCTCTATCTCGGAGTCAAAGTTGCCTTTCCATTTCTCGAAGGGATGCTGGTTCTTCTGAAAGGCGTCCATCAAATCTTCCAGATTCTGGCAGGCTTGTGAAAGCCCGAACAAGCGGTTCTCCTGCTGTGTATAGAGCACGATGGTGTACTCCTGGCATTCGTGCATACACTTGTTCATCTGCGACCAGTAGTCGGCACGCTGCTTCTCGTATTGTGAGATATTGTATTCGAGGTTGGTCCTGTAGGCCTGGAGATCGTCGTGGAGTTCCTTTACGGTAAGGTCCATATTCTTCTCCTTGACGACCGCCCTGGCGGGCAGGGCGAGTGCCATCGCCAGCAGAATAACCGAAACAATCCTTTTCATCGGCATAAATGGTTAGCTAAACGTGCGAAGATAATAAAAATTGCTAATTTTGAGGGTTAAATCGACTCTTATGAACGTTCGCAACATACTGCTGACCCTGACGGCGCTGACAATAATCCTGACTTCCTGCAAGAGTTCCTCCAAGCTGACCCCTTCTAGATCGGAAGAGCACACGTCTGACTTCCTGCAAGAGTTCCTCCAAGCTGACCCCTTCTAACATAGATGAGATTGTAAAAGCAATGACGCTGGAAGAAAAGGCCGCCCTCGTGGTCAGTTTTTTCGATTTTATGGGAGAAGACAGCACCGTGGTGATTCGCACCTGCCCGATAGAGCGGCTGGGCATACCTTCTGTCGTGCTGGCAGCCGCCGATACGATAATGCCTTACCAAGCGCGCTTCCCTTCTCCTTTGATGCTGGCTTCTAGCTGGGATACGGAATTGATAGAGGAGGCTGCAAAGATGCAGGCGCACCAGGCGGTGGATGCAGGTGTAGACGTTCTTCTGGCCCCTTCGATGAGTCTGATGCGCAACATCCTGGCGGGTGATGCATCCAGCGTTTTTTCCGAAGATCCGCTGGTGATTGGCGAAGCGGCTGCAGCCGTGGTCAGAGGTATCAACCAGACAGGGGCAGTATCGGCTATGAAATATCTGGCGGCTGCCAATCAGGCCTCCTACAGCGACAAATACGACGCCTGCGTGTCTCCAAGAGCCCTTAGGGAGATGCATCTGCGCGGGTTTGAAATTGCTATGGCAGAGAGCAGGCCGGCAGCTGTAATGGCTGCCGGAAACAAGATTAACGGCACTTGGGCTTCTTCCAACAAGGATCTGCTGCAGCGCCTGTTGCGGGATGAGTGGAAATATGACGGTGGCGTGATTGGCGGTTTCTGTGACGATACGGTTGCGGCTGGGAAGATTGCCGCCGGCTGCGACCTGCTCTCGCCCTCTTTTGCAGCCCAGAGCGATTCCATCGTAGCTTTTGTGGCCGACGGCCGGCTGAGCGAAGAAGCATTGGACCGGAGTGTCAGAGGCGTTCTAAAACTGATAGTTTCCACTCCCGGTTTTAAGAATGGAGATGACGGTTCAGAAGATCACGAGGAACCAGATTTTGCAGCAGTGGCACGCAATGCTGCCGCCGACGGCATCATCCTTCTGGAAAACCGTTATGCCGCACTGCCGCTTACCGACTCACTTACAGGATTCGTGCGTGTGTTTGAGGCCGCCAACGATTCGCTCTACGCCATCAAACCCGCCCTTGAAGCGGCTCTTACAGAAGCCGGCTGCCGCATTTGCAGCGATGCCGACAGCAGCGACGTGGCTATAGTGGTCATTACCCGCCAGAGCGGTCACGGGGACCGGGCCATCATCGATTTCCTGCTTACACCTGAAGAAGAACAATTGATAAACAGCACCTGCGCCGAATACCACGCAGACGACAAATATGTAATCGTGGTGCTCAATATAGACGCCGTGATCGAGACTTCAAGCTGGAAGGACAAGCCAGACGCGATACTGCTGGCCTTTGCGCCGGGTGGAGAAGGGGCGCACGCCCTCTCAGACGTAATTACCGGAGTTGTGAATCCTTCTGGTAAGCTTACTGTGACTTTCCCGGAGCACTATATGCTCTCGCCCTCGTCTCGCAACTTCCCGGCAAGGCCCGATACGGCACTGTTCGAGAGAATCCGTGCTGCTGCCGGAACTTCCGGTGCCGGCAAAGGATTCGGGCCGGCGCGTCCCGGGGCGACTATTCCTGGCGGTATGACGGGACAGCGGGGCGACAGGCCCCGTCCCGGCCAGATGAGCGACACTTCGCAGGCGGGCCGTATTCCCCGTCGTACCCGTTCCGATTATATAGTTAAGGTAGATTCTACCGTAATCGCTTCCCGCGGCGAGCGCAACGTCGATTATACCCTGTATCAGGAGGGAATATTCCTGGGCTATCGATACTATACTTCATTCGACCGCCCTGTGTCTTATCCTTTCGGCCACGGCCTGAGCTACACTACTTTTGAATATGACGAACCGGAGGTCATAATCCGCCGCAATTCGATGAGAGTATTCGTCAAGATTACAAATGCGGGCAATTGTGCTGGCCGTGAAGTTGCGCAGCTCTATGCTGTGACTCCGGAGAGCAGCCTGGACAAGCCGCTGCTTATCCTGGCCGGTTTTGCCAAGACTCCGCATCTTGAACCGGGAGAATCCTGCACGTTGTCGTTCACTGTTCCTTTCAGGGCACTGGCCTCATTCAACAGCGCATCTTCTGCGTGGACTATCGATGCCGGCGCCTATATCATAAAGGTCGGCTCTTCCTGCAACGATATCAGGAGCGAGGTCGCCGCCGTGATAAACGAATCTTATTCCTGGCAAGCCCTGGATATATTTCAGCAGCAGTATCCCATCAATGAGATCCACCTCCGCAGGTCTATCTTCCGCGAAAGGGTGCGAGGAGGAGGACCGGCTTTGATGGATTCCATCCCGACCTCCGCAGAGCATAACACCGCCACAGACAGCATCCAATAGTAACCGGAATATTACCGTTATTTAGTAATTATTGCTACTTTCGCACCGCAAATGCAGACAAGGGAAGTCAGGTGAAAAGCCTGCGCAGTACCCGCTGCTGTAAGTTCCGGCCCTTGATGGGTCACGACGTCCGGCATCGCAAGCCACTGGCCTTATGGCCGGGAAGGCACCGGGCAGAAGCGAACGAGCCAGAAGACCTCCTGCAATTGTTTTTAAATGTTGTACGGGATACTTACATTTTTAAAATTAATACAATGAAAAAATCATTCAGATTTCTTGCTTTTGCTGCTGTTGCAGCAATGATCCTTTTCTCCTGCGAAAAGGAACCCAAGGCCGAGACCGCTACCGTAGATTTCGAAGGCGCTTATTGGAGCGCACTTATCGATAACCCCCAATATGGCGGCACGCTGATTTATGGTACATCTTACGATGAGACTACCTGGACCTGGTCTGGCGCAGAGGGTTACACCTGGGCTGATGCCAACACCACTCTGGGGTTTGACGGTTTCCCTGATGCGTGGGGTTCAAGATGCTTCTCCAGTGGTGGAGAGGTTATCTCAAATTATGTGGTTGCAGACTATACCGGAGCATCCAGCTCCCGTCAGCTTGAAGTCCCCGTCGCACCAAGAGGCGGCAGCAATTTCGTGGTTCACTACGGCAGTACAGATCCTACCAATACTTCAAAAGTAGAAACCGCCCCCACATATCCCAGAATCAGATTTGCTGACAACAGCGAGCGGATTATCAAAAGTATAGACGTCTGCCTGACCAACTATGTGCTTAACTCCTGCATCAACGGTGACGGTTTCTTTGGCCCTATCACCGGCTCCACCGCGCTCTCTATCAAGGCTGTCGGTTTTGACGCTAAAGGTGTTGCAACCAAGACCTCTACCGTAGTAATCATAGACGGCAACGACGCCGAGGCATACAAGGCCGGAACAAAGAAGGTCGCATGGAGAACTTGGGACTTGAGTGCACTGGGCGCTGTAAACGGCATTATCTTCTGTGTTCTTGGCACCGAAGACTGCTACGGAGATTATGGCTTCAACGCTCCCGCATACTTTGCATACGACAATATTGTTGTTGAAACTCCTCTTGCAGAAGAGAAATAATCTTACTCAAATGCGCAGACTCTGCAACATGGCATTGGCAGCGGCCATCTTATTCGTT
>CAMKTW010000049.1 GCA_946415795.1 uncultured Bacteroidales bacterium | reverse complement strand
GCAGAAAAATCGATACCCTTAAGAACCTTAAGGGTACCGAACGATTTTTCTATGCCTGTAGCTTGTATCAAAGCTGTACTGAAGTCAAAAGAAGTATTATTCCTCTTCCTTCTGGGACTCCTCGTATTCCTTGAGGAGCTTCTCTTGAACATCCATAGGTACCTGCTGGTACTCGATGAAGGTCATTGTGAAGGTTCCACGGCCGGAAGTTATAGAGCTCAAGGTTGTGGAATAGCGGTAGAGTTCTGCCAGAGGCACGCGTGCGCGGAGTACCTGGAAGCCCTTCTCGGCACCCATACCCTCGATAATACCACGGCGGTTCTGGATATCGCTCATTACGTCACCGGTGCAGTCGCCGGGAACCATAATTTCAACCATGTAGATGGGCTCCAGAAGCTTGGGACCAGCCTTCTTGAAGGCATCCTTGAAGGCGTTGCGGCCGGCGATGATGAAGGCGATTTCCTTGGAATCTACCGGGTGCATCTTACCGTCGTAGATGTAAACGCGGATGTCGCGGGCGTAAGAACCTGTCAGAGGGCCCTCCTCCATCTTCTGCATAATACCCTTCTTAATAGCGGGCATAAAGCCGGCGTCGATGGCACCACCCACGACGCAGTTTACAAACTCGAACTTGCCGCCCCAGTCCAGGGTAGCCTCTTCCTTACCCTTGATGGTGAGCTGGGTGTCCTTACCGTCGATTTTGAAGCGGCCGGTAGGCTCAACACCCTCTACGATGGGTTCGATGAGCATTACGACGCGGCCGTACTGACCTGCACCGCCGGACTGTTTCTTATGTGTGTACTCTGCAGTGGCGACCTTGGTGATGGTCTCGCGATACGGAATCTTGGGAGCGAAGAACTCGACGTCGATCTTATAGTCGTTGTTCAGGTGCCATTTGAGGATATTGATGTGCTGCTCGCCCATACCGTTGATAATGGTCTGGCGGAGCTCCTTGCTGTATTCTACACGCATTGTGGGATCCTCTGCGGCAGCGCGGTTCAGAGCCTCGCCCAGCTTCTCGTCGTCTTTCTCGTCCAGTGCGCGGATAGCTGCACGGTATTTTGCCGGCGGGAACTCGATGGGAGGGAACGCCGTGTCGTAACCGGGGGTATTCAGGGTCTGGTTGGTCTTTACGGCTTTAAGCTTGACGGTGCAACCCATATCGCCGGCCACCAGCTCGGTAACTTTCTCTTTCTTCTTGCCGGCAACCGCATACAGGGTGGTGATGCGCTCTTTGCCGCCGTTGTCCATATTCACGAAATCCTGACCTTCGGAGATCTTGCCCGATACTACCTTGAAGTAGGTAACGTCACCAAGATGCTGCTCCAAAGCGGTCTTGTAAACGAACAGGGAGGTCTTGCCTGCTGCATCCTCCTTGGGGGCGGGAGCCACCTCGGTGAGGAACTCGAGCATACGTTTTACACCCATATCCTTCTTGCCGGAGATGCAGAAGACGGGGTAGAACTCGCCCTTTACGAAACCTGCGTTGAGTCCGGCGTGAAGCTCCTCTTCCGTGAGCTCGCCTGCCTCGAAGAATTTCTCCATCAGAGCTTCATCACTCTCTGCAGCCATCTCAACGATAGCGGCGTGCATCTCCTCTGCGCGGCCGGTCAGGTCAGCGGGGATATCACACTCTTCTGTCTTGCCGTCCTCGCCGGAGAACTTGTACATCTTCATCTTGAGTGCGTCCACAACTGCATTGAACTCCATACCGGGGTTGACGGGGAACTGTACGGGAACAGCCTTGGAGCCGAATGCCTGATGCAGGCTGTCCAGGGTGTTCTCCCAGTTTGCCTTCTCGGTCTCGAGCTGGTTCACGGCGATGAGCATCGGTTTCTTGTACTGCTCTACGTAGCGGCCGTGTATCTCTGTGCCTACCTCAACGCCTGCACCTGCGTTCACAACCATAATTGCGGAATCACAAACGTTAAGGCCAAGGATTGCACCTTCAATGAAATCGTCTGCACCGGCAGCGTCGATAAAGTTGAGCTTGTGGTCTGCAAACTCTGCATAGAACGGAGTGGAATAGATGGAGCGCTGGAACAGCTGCTCTACCTCGGTGTTGTCGGATACTGTGTTCTTGCCCTCAACTGTCCCGCGACGGTCAATGACTTTGCCGTCGAACATAATGGTCTCGGCAAGTGTGGTTTTACCGCAGCGGGTACCACCAAGGAGTACGACGTTGCGAATTTTGTCTGTGGAGTAATTTTTCATTTTGATTTATATGATTTTTTGTTTATTCCCTTCGAGTTTTCGCGGTATAAGTGCGCAAAATTAGTAAATAATATTCATTTCATCAATAAGCCGGCTGCAGCCGCCAAACTTGTCTATTATGAACAGTACATAGCGGATATCCACGCAGATGCAGCGCTGCAGGGCGGGCTCGAAAATGATATCTCCCGACATTGACTCCCAGTTGCCGTCAAACGCCAGCCCCACCAGGTTGCCGTCGGCGTCCATCACCGGACTGCCGCTGTTGCCGCCGGTAATGTCTCCAGTCATAATGAAACAAGCCGGCAGACTGCCGTCCTCCCGGGCATAGCGGCCAAAGTCGCGCGCGCTGTAGAGCTCTTTAAGTTTTGAGGGGACTACAAATTCCCAATTGTCGGGGTCCTCTTTTTCCATAACACCTTTCAGCGTGGTGTAATAGTCGTACTGCACGCCGTCCTTGGGGGAATAGGCCTTCACCTGTCCGTAGGTCAGGCGCATAGTGAAATTGGCGTCGGGATACATCGCCTGTCCCTTTTTCATCTCCCGCTGACCGGCGATATAATCCTTGTGCCCTTTCTGCAACTGCTTGGAAATCTCGCCCATAGCATTGCCAAGTCCCATATAGACACCCGCGATAGAATCATACATCTTTGCCGCCGGATCGCCGGAAAGCACCTCTGCAGCGTTGTCCCCCGCCAGGACAGCATCCAGCTTTTCGCGGGAAGAAAAGGCCGATTTTTCAAACAGATCGTCCACATAAGCCTTAACGTCACCCCCGAAATCATTTGCAATAGTCCTGTACATTTCCGGATGGAATTCAACCGGGACGCTGTCGCGATAAATCTCTATCATCCTAGCCGTGACCTTGCGGTCTGTAGGCTCCGAGTAATTCCTGTAGAAACGCTCTATCATCGGCATCGCTTCAGATACCTCCGTACCGTACGAGGTCACGGTGCCGGCAATGCCCATAATCTCTATGTTGCCCAGCGTTTCACGCAGATAGGTCGCGACCCTGAGCACCGGGGCGCGCCCTGCAACCGCTTTGTCTATCTCATCCAGGGCGGCGCCATATTTCTTCTGCCGGCTGCCGCGCTCATTCACCCACTTGGTGAAATCCTTCTCCTCCTGCGCCCTGCGCTGTTCCACATCAAGCTTTGCGAACGCCTCGTTCATTCCCCTCCACTTTTTCCAGGCATTGGTGGAGCCGCTGTACTTGCTGGCATACTTTATCTTGATTGCGGGATCGGACAGCATATCTTCCAGGAGGATTCTCTGGCGCTCTCCGCGGCAGTAGATGCCAATGGCATTGGAAACATCCCTCTGCTGCGCCACCTCGCTGCTGGTCATAAAGCGGTTGGTGCGGCCCGGGTAACCCATTATCATAGTGAAATCACCCTCTTCCACCCCTTTGAGGGATATGTTCAAAGCCTTCCTGGGGGTATAAGGAACATTGTCGGCAGAGTATTCGGCCGGGTTGCCGTCCTTGTCGGCATAAATACGGAACACGGAGAAGTCGCAGGTGTGGCGGGGCCACATCCAGTTGTCGGTATCGGCACCGAACTTGCCTATGGAAGACGGGGGTGCCCCCACGAAACGTATATCTTTAAACTTCTTGTAACCGATAAGATAGTATGTATTACCACCAAAGAAAGACACTACGCTGGCGCTGACATACTTATCGGCCTTTGTCAAAGGTGCGGTAAGCCGGGCGGTAACGTCAGAAAACGCCTTGTCAAACTCTTCCCCCTCCAGCCCCTTCGTAGCCTTTTCGACCTGTTTGGTAACATCGGTAAAGCTCTGCAGGAAAGTTACCGTCAGACCCTCCACCGGCAATTCATCCCCCAGCGTCAAGGCCCAGTAGCCGTCGGTGAGATAGTCGTGCTCCACGCTGCTCAGGCTCTGGATGGAGCTGTATCCGCAATGGTGGTTGGTGAGCAGCAGCCCCTGGGAAGAAACCACTTCGCCGGTGCACCCTCCGCCAAAAATGACTACTGCGTCCTTCAGGCTGGTATGGTTGATGCTGTATATCTCGTCTGCAGACAACTTGCACCCCATCTGCTGCATCGCTTTGATGTTCATCTTCTCGAGCAGCGGCAGCAGCCACATACCCTCATCGGCAGTTGCGTAAAGCGACACTGTCGCCGCAACGATTATCGTAAATAGTTTTTTCATATTAAAAAATTATTGAAATGGCGGTAGCGACTATCACTACCGGCGCCACATATTTTATTATGAAGAACAGGGCTGAAGCCAGCCCGGGCTGAATTCTGGTGGTTCCGCCGGAGGAGATCTCATCCACGAACTGCTCTTTGCCCATACTCCAGCCCACGCACAGCACGGTGAGAAGGCCGCCGGTAGTCATCAGAAAGTTGGCCGAGACATAGTCGAACTGGTCAAAAATGTTCATTCCGTGAATGGTGACCCCGCGCAGCACCCCCTGCGAGAGGGAGCACAGGCTGCCCGTCATCACCAGCACCAGCGCCACTATCAAAGCTGCGTTGGAGCGGCTCTTCTTACCCAGGCTCATAATGGACGAAGTGATGACCTCGAACAGCGATACTGCCGACGACACCGCAGCCAGGAACAGCGCAAAGAAGAACAATACTGAGCAAAGGCCGCCCAGCGGCATCTGGGTAAAAATCTGCGGCAGCGTGACAAACACCAGACCGGCCCCCTGGGTTGGATTGACCCCGAAAGCGAACACCGCCGGCATTATGGCGCAGCCCGCCATCACGGCAAAAAAAGTGTCACTTACAGAGATAATGGCGGCGTTCTTGGTGAGATTGCTGCTCTTGGGGGTATATGCTCCGTATGTTATCAGCATACAGGCGCCCAGGCTCAGCGAGAAGAACGACTGCCCCAGTGCCGCCAGAAGCGAACCAAAGTTCAGCGAAGAGAAGTCCGGCCTGAAAAGGTAGTCTATTCCCGCTTTTGCCCCGGGAAGCGTGACGCTGCGGATCCCTATCAGGATTATCAGCACAAACAGCATCGGCATCATCAGCTTGCTGGTCTTTTCTATCCCCTTCTGCACGCCGAGAATGATGATGACAATGGTCAGGGCAATGAACAGCCAGCTGTAGATTATCGGGGCTGTGGTGCTGGTCATAAACCCCTCGAACATAGTCGGGCTGTCTATCACGGCGCCGCGGTGGAACTGCCCGGCTACCGACAGGATCATATATTTGATGGTCCATCCGCCCACTACCACGTAGAAAGACATTATCATAAAGCAGGTTATCATACCCATAATGCCTGCTCCGCCCCAGGCTTTCCTGCCTGAGACTCTGCTGTACGCCTCGGCCGGCGACCCGCCTCCGCGACGCCCTATCACACTCTCGGCCAAAAGAATCGGCGTACTGATTATCAGGGTAATGACCAGATACACGATAATGAATGCGGCACCGCCGTTCTGCCCCACCAGATAGGGAAACCTCCACAGGTTGCCCAGACCGATGGCGCTGCCGATGGCTGCGGCTATCATCCCGAAATTGCTTGAGAACGCGTCGTTATTCCTCTGTTCTGTCATATACTTTGAATTCGAATCCCAAGCCGCTGGCTTCGTCGCACATCATCTCGCTGCAGCTGACCAGAGTCCAGTCCTCCGGATTAATCATCGGAAAAAAGGTGTCGGCGTCCTCCACCACGGTATGGACGCGGGTCAGATAGAGCCGGTCTGCAATAGCCATAGCCCCGGCATAGAGCCTTCCGCCACCCATGATAAAGATTTCTTCGTTTGCGGCCAGGGCTACGGCCTCATCCAGAGACCCTGCCACCTCAAAGCCCTCTGCCGCTTCCAGGTTGCGGCTCACCACAATGTTACGGCGGTTTTTAAGCGGACGGCACCCTATCGACTCCCAGGTGCGGCGTCCCATCACAACGGTATGTCCCTCGGTAATACGCTTGAAATACTTCAGGTCGGCGCCGATATGCCAGGGCATATCCCCCCCGCGGCCAATCGCCAGGTTATCGCTGACTGCAACAATTATGTTTATCATAGCGGTATGTCAGACGGCGACAGGCGCCTTTATCGCAGGCCACGGATCGTAGCCTTCCAGTGTGAAATCTTCATATTTGAAAGCGAAGATATCCTTCACGGCGGGATTTATCTTCATCTGCGGCAGCGGACGGGGTTCCCGCTCCAGCTGCGTTGCAACCTGCTCAAAATGGTTCCTGTAAATGTGCACATCCCCGAATGTATGGACAAAATCGCCCGGAACGTAGCCGCAGACCTGCGCCATCATCATTGTCAGAAGCGCATAAGAGGCTATGTTGAAAGGCACGCCAAGGAAAACGTCGGCACTGCGCTGATACAGCTGGCAGCTCAGCCGGCCGTTAGCAACATAGAACTGAAACAGGCTGTGGCAGGGGGGCAGCGCCATCTTGTCCACCTCGGCCACGTTCCAGGCAGATACGATGTGCCGGCGGCTGTCGGGGTTGTTCCTGAGCGACTCCACGACATTCTTCAGCTGGTCTATATGCCCGCCGTCGGGGGTCGGCCAGCTGCGCCACTGGTGGCCATATACCGGCCCCAGGTCTCCGTTTTCATCCGCCCACTCATCCCAGATGGACACCTTGTTGTCGTGCAGGTATTTGATGTTGGTATCGCCGGCAATGAACCACAGCAATTCGTAAATGATGGAGCGCAAGTGCACCTTCTTGGTGGTCAGCAGCGGGAAACCGTCTTCCAGGTTGAACCGCATCTGATAGCCGAACACGCTCTGCGTGCCCACCCCCGTGCGGTCCCCCTTCATCGTGCCGTTAGCGCGGATATGACGGAGCAAATCGAGGTATTGTTTCATTATTGTTGTGTTGTAGCTACAAATATAATGATTTATTGCATCATTGTCTGTCCCTATTATTGCCCGTGGCAGCTTTCCCTCTGTCTCTCAATCATTTACATACTTTCCCTTGCGCATTTTTACGCAAGGGACATTGCTCAATATGCTGATAGTTAGCGCTGTAGGTGCCACGCTAAAACTGCGGACGGGTTGTCATAAAATGTTGGCAATGACGGGAAGATGGTCGCTGGCGCCGCCGTTATAGCGCGGGCCGATGTTGGTGCGGCGGGGTTTGACCCCCAGGAAGGATTTGTCCTCTTCCATCAGGAAATCTGGCCGGAACACCTCTGCCGGACCTATTTTCCCCACTGCGGAGGGCGATGCCAGCATCTGGTCTATCATCTCCCACTGCCCCTTGTACTTAATTGTACCCCCCTCCTTTGGGGTGATGTTTTGCAGATGAACCGTGCGGCAAAGGTCCATAATGACACCGGCATCGGGCGTATCGTTGAAATCGCCCATCAGCAGTATCCTGGCCGCAGGTTCTGCCTTTTGTAACGAGTCCAGGTGCGCCAGTAAGGCATCGCACACCGCCTCGCGCTTGTGTTTCGAGGCCTTTGCACCGCCATACTTGCTGGGCCAATGGTTCACATAGACGTGCAGTATGTCGGGCAGAGGGGTCTCACAGTCGCTGTCAAGCGCCGATGCCCGGGAAGCAGCCTCTCCGCCAAAAACCACCTTGGCGTAGAGAATCTCCCTCGTGGCAAAATCCCTGACGACAATCCACCCGTGCGAAAGCAGCTTCACACGCGCCGGATCGTAGAGCAGCGCCACATCGATTCCGCGGGGGTCGGGACTGTCGCGGTGCAGTATGCGGTAGCGGAGCCTGGCCAGCGGCGTGTCATTTACCAGCGACTCCAGCACATAGCGGTTCTCCACCTCACACAACCCCACCAGGGCGGGCATTTCGCCGCCAAAACACTCCCCAGAGGCGATAATGGTCTTTGCAATAAGGTTGCGTTTGGCTATGAACTTGCGCCGCGTCCAGCGGTATTCACCTCCCGGAGTGAAGCCATCGTCGGCCGTAGCCGGGTCATCCCTGGTGTCAAAATAGTTCTCGAGATTCCACGCAAAAATCTGGGCTTTGAGCCCGGTTGCCGCAAGAATGGCGGCCGCAACAACACAAATCCTTCTCATATACCTGACGCTACATCCTATCCTATGGCACGGACCGCCCGTGCCGGAAGGCCAAGTTACTGAAAAAAGTTGTATATTCGCGGATTATTGATCGCGCAAATCGTATGTCACTCAAATGCGGAATCGTGGGTCTGCCCAATGTGGGCAAGTCAACCCTGTTCAACTGTATCAGCTCTTCCAAGGCACAGAGCGCCAATTTCCCGTTCTGCACCATAGAACCCAACATCGGCAGCTGCAACGTGCCGGACGAGCGCCTCGGAGTGCTTGAAAACCTGGTGCATCCGCGCCGGGTAGTGCCTGCCACAGTGGAGATTGTGGACATCGCCGGCCTGGTGAAAGGCGCCAGCCGCGGCGAGGGCCTCGGCAACCAGTTCCTGGCCAACATCCGCGAGACCGACGCCATTCTGCACGTGCTCCGTTGCTTCGACGACGACAACATCACCCACGTCGATGGCTCCGTGGACCCGGTGCGCGACAAGGATGTGGTGGACCTGGAGTTGCAGATCAAAGACCTGGAAACGGTAAACAACCGCCTGGAAAAGGTCCGCAAGCAGGCCAAGGTCGGCGGCGACAAAACCGCTATGAAGGCTGTGGAGATGCTGGAGCGCTACAAGGCTGTGCTTGAACAGGGCCGCAATGCACGCGAGGTGATACCGGAGAATCCGGATGAAGAGCGCCTTGCAAAAGAGTTCTGCCTGCTCACCTGCAAGCCGGTGCTCTATGTGTGCAACGTAGATGAAAATTCCGCCGCGGGCGGCAATGCATACACGGCCGCCGTCGCCGAGGCCATCAAGAATGAAGACGCCGGGATGATGATAATCGCCGCAAGGATAGAGAGCGAGATTGCAGAGCTCGAGACCTACGACGAGAGGCAGATGTTCCTGGGAGAGATAGGGCTGGAGCGCAGCGGCGTAGAACGCCTTATACAGGCTGCATACGACCTGCTGGGCCTGCAGACCTATTTCACCGTGGGCGAACCGGAGGTACGCGCCTGGACCATCCGCAAGGGGGACAAGGCGCCCCGCGCTGCCGGAGTGATACACACCGACTTTGAGAAGGGTTTCATCCGCGCTGAGGTCATCAAATACAACGATTTTATCGCCCTAGGCAGCGAATCGGCTTGCCGCGCCGCCGGCAAACTGGGCAGCGAAGGGAAAGAGTATGTGGTGCAGGACGGCGATATAATGCACTTTTTATTCAACGTATAATTCAATAATCAGCATAC
>CAMKTW010000048.1 GCA_946415795.1 uncultured Bacteroidales bacterium | reverse complement strand
GTACAAGCTCGCCATCGACCTGGAGGTATCTCCCCGTATGGATCTTGTCAAGGAGAGCGAACTTCTTGGCGATATGATGTTCTCCAACTGCAGCGTTGACTCTATGAGCGACGCTAAGCCCGATGTGAATATGCCTATGGAAGAGAATCCGCGTGTTAAGCAACTCGCTACCAAAGAGCGTTTTGCATTTGACGCTAACGGCAAGCCTTTCAGTGCTATCAAGACCTTCGGTATCCGCGACGGCCTGTTCGAGGCTATCATCGACCGCTTCTATAAGGATGCATCCCTTGTCGCATACGGTGAAGAGAACCGTGACTGGGGCGGTGCGTTTGCAGTTTACCGCGGTCTCACCGAGGCCCTGCCTTATCACCGTCTGTTCAACTCGCCCATCAGCGAGGCAGCCATCATCGGTACCGCCATCGGTTATGCTATGTGCGGCGGTCGCGTAATCCCCGAGATTATGTACTGCGACTTCCTTGGCTGCTGCGGTGACGAGGTGTTCAACCAGCTCCCCAAGTGGCAGGCAATGAGCGGCAACATCCTCAAGATGCCCGTTGTGGTACGTGTATCTGTCGGCAGCAAATATGGCGCACAGCACAGTCAGGACTGGACTTCGCTCTGCACTCATATCCCCGGCCTGAAGGTCGTGTTCCCCGCAACCCCTTACGATGCCAAAGGTCTTATGAACGCCGCTCTCCAGGGCACCGACCCTGTGATTTTCTTCGAGAGCCAGCGCATATACGGCCAGGGCGAGGAGTTCCATAAGGGTGGTGTCCCCAAGGAGTATTACGAGATCCCTATCGGCGAACCCGATGTCAAGAAAGAGGGTAAGGATGTCACCATCCTCTCTATAGGTGCAACCCTGTACCGCGCAATGAAGGCAGCCAAACTCTTCGAGGAGAAAGGCATCAGTGCAGAGGTTATCGACGCCCGCAGCCTCGTGCCGTTCAACTACGACAAGGTCATCGAGAGTGTCAAGAAGACCGGCAAGATCATTATCGCAGCCGACGCCTCTGCCCGCGGATCTTTCCTGAACGATCTGGCAGCCAATATCGCAAGCTTCTGCTTTGACTATCTGGACGCTGCTCCGGTAGTTCTCGGCAGCCGCAACTGGATCACCCCCTGCCACGAGCTTGAAGAGGCATTCTTCCCTCAGCCCGAGTGGTTTGTGGATGCATACCACGAGCGTATCGCGCCCATCGCCGGCTACACCCCGGTTGCAAACCTTACCAACGCGGAACTTATCTCCCGCGCCAAGAAGGGTATCTAATGAGTTTTGCCGGAGGGACGGGGAATGTCCTTCGCGATACTTACGTAATGTATTATGTGTAAAAGTAATAACACAGAAAACAGCCGTATGGAGGTGTGCGACGTCAATGCACATCTCCATACTCCGTATTCTTTCAGCGCCTTTGACAGCATCCCACAGGCCACCCAGATGGCTGCGGACCAGGGAGTCAAGGTGGTCGGAATAAATGATTTCTACTCTATGGACGGATATGCGGAGTGGGACAGGGAGACCCGGGCCCGCAAGCTTTATCCGCTCTTCAACATAGAGTTCATCTCACTCAACAGCGAAGACCAGGCGGCTGGTGTCCGGGTCAATGACCCCAACAACCCCGGCCGTACATATATCAGTGGTAAAGGTCTGGCGTACCCTGTGCAGCTGGACGGCGAACCGGCCGCACAGCTGGCAGCCGTCAAACAGGAATCAAACCTTCAGGTTGCAGCGATGTGCGAGAAGGTTGCAAAGCTGTTTGAAGGGCAGGGGGTGGAGTTCGGCTGGAATGAGGCTACGATCCGCGAGAAGCTCACCAAGGGCAGTCTGCGCGAGCGCCATCTTGCAAAGGCTATCCGTATGGCTGTAGCACGTCTTTTCCCCGACGCCGGGGCTCAAAAGGCTTTCTACGAGAAGCTGTTTGGCGGCAAGGCTTTAAAAAGCGACATCGCTGCTGATGCAAAGGTTGAGAACGAGATTCGCGGCAACCTGCTCAAAGCGGGCGGGGCGGCCTTTGTCCCGGAGACCCCCGAGGCATTCCTGCCGATGGCGACTGTGCGGCAAATAATCCTTGCAGCAGGCGGCATCCCGACATATCCTTTCCTGGCCGATGACGCAAAAGGTGGTTTCACCGACTTTGAGGGCGACCTGGAAAAGGCGGCTGCAACCCTTAAGGAACGCGGCTTCTATAGCGCGGAATTCATCACGACCCGCAACAGCGTAGAGGTGCTCGAGCGTTATGCTCAGTATCTCTGGGACCAAGGCTTCGTGGTGACTTTCGGCAGCGAACACAACACCCCGGCTATGGAGCCCATAAAGCTTTCGTGCCGGGGCGGGGTCGATTTGACCGACAACCTCAAGCGGCTCAACTACTATGGAGCCTGCATAACCGCTGCTCATCAGAAACTTGTTGCCGATGGTTTCCAGGGTTACCTGGATGAAAACGGCCGCCCTGACATCAGCTATCGTGAGAAGTTCATATCGATGGGCGATAAAATCATTAAAGAAGCTATCAAATGAAAGAAATAGAACAACTTATAGAGGTTTCCCGCAGATACGGTTCTGATTCCCGCTTTGTGATTGCAGGTGGCGGAAACACCTCATATAAAGATAACGAACGCCTTTGGGTAAAGGCGAGCGGCCACGCCCTGGCCACCATCACAGAAGACGGTTTTGCTGTGCTGGACCGCACCTTGCTCAATAAGATGGGGGAGAAGGTCTATAGCAGCGACCCCGCCGAGCGTGAAGACCAGGTCAAGGATGACCTTGCTGCGGCCTGCATCACCAAGGGGCGCCGTCCCTCCGTGGAGACATCTCTCCACAACGCAATGAGCGCCCGCTTCATAGTCCATCTGCACCCGACTGCAGTGAACGGCGTGATGTGCAGCAACAATGCAGAAAGCGCAAGCCGCGAACTTTTTGGCGCCGACGCTCTCTATATCCCCTATACCGATCCCGGATACACCCTTTTCAAAAAGGTTTACGATGAAATCTGCGCGTTCAAGGCAGCCAAGGGCTATGAACCCAAGGTGATTTTGCTGCAGAACCACGGAGTCTTTGTAGGGGCCGATACCGTAGATGAAATTGATGCTATCTATGCCGGTATGCTCTCAAAGATAGAGGCGCGCGTCAAGGGGATTGATGAAACCCCGACTGAGGTATGTGACTGTGCGGTCGAGGTCGTACCCGCTATCCGCTCGATTCTATCCCGCAACGGTCGCGGCGACAAGGTTATCCGCGTAGTAAAGACCGCCCTGGTGGATGAGTTCACCTCCTGTGAAGCTTCATTCAAAAAGGTTGCGGTGCCCTTTACTCCTGACGGTATCGTATATTGCAAGTCGGCGTATCTGTATGTTGACGGTGCCGACAGCCAGGAGAAGATTGCAAATGCAGAGGCCGCAATTGAAAAATACACCGCTGAGCGCGGCTATACCCCTAAGGTTATCGCTGTCAAGGGCGTGGGCCTGCTGGCGGTTGGCGACAGCGCAAAGGCTGCCGGTATCGTGGCAGAGGTGTTTACAGACTGTATGAAGGTGGCTCATTATGCCGCAGCTTTCGGCGGGGAGCACCCTATGACCAGGCCCCAGATAGATTTCATAGACAACTGGGAGGTCGAGAACTATCGCCGCAAGGTGAGTGCAGCAGGCAGTCACGGCCGTGCAGAGAACAAGATATTCATCGTCACCGGTGCCGCCCAGGGCTTTGGTGAAGGCATCGCCCGCTGCCTGGTAGAGGAGGGGGCCAATATCGTGGTGGCCGACCTGAACGAGGCGACCGGCGCGGCAACCGCCGCCAACCTCAACACCATCTGCAAGAACAACCGCGTTACATTCTTCAAGACCGACGTTACCAGCTACGATTGCCTGGTGGCCCTTGTCAAGGATACGGTTTGCAATTTTGGCGGAGTGGATGCGTTTGTAAGCAACGCAGGAATCGCAATCGCAGGTGACCTGACCCAGATGGTTCCTGAGAAGTTCGACCTTGTTACAAAGATTAACTATCACGGCTTCTTCTATTGCTCCAAGGCGGTTGCACCGGTGCTCAAGGCTCAGAACAAATACGACCCCGAGCGCTTCGGCGACATCATCCAGATCAACTCTAAGAGCGGTCTGGAGGGGAGCAAAGCCAATTTCGCCTATGCCGGCAGCAAGTTCGGGGGTCTGGGGCTTGTACAGTCGTTTGCACTTGAACTCGCTCCGTTCCGCATCAAGGTCAACGGCATCTGTCCCGGAAACTTCCTGGACGGTCCGCTGTGGAGCGACCCTGTGAAGGGCCTCTATGTGCAGTACCTCAACGCCGGCAAGGTGCCCGGAGCAAAGACTGTTGACGACGTGCGTGAGTACTATCTCTCCAAGGTGCCTATGCACAAGGGCTGTACCCCCAGGGATGTCACCAAGGGTGTGCTTTACCTTGTGGAACAAACCGGCGAAACCGGTCAGGCCCTGCCCATCACCGGCGGTCAGATTATGCTGAAGTAACTATTTAAAAGTATATACCTCATGAAAACTAAAGCAGTTCGCTTATATGGTAAGGACGACCTCAGGCTCGAAGAGTTTGACCTTCCTGCAATCAAAGACAATGAAATTCTCGCCAAGGTGGTGAGTGACAGTATCTGTATGTCGTCGTACAAAGCGGCGCATCAGGGGCCGGAGCACAAGCGCGTTCCCGACGATTGCGCTGTGAATCCTGTCATCATCGGCCACGAGTTTGCCGGGGAGATTATCGAGGTCGGCAGCAAGTGGGCAAAAGAGTTCAAACCCGGAGACAAGTTCTCCATCCAACCCGCTATGAACTGGGAAGGTGGTCCCGTGGGTGTACTCTCTGCTCCTGGCTATTCATACAGGTTTATCGGTGGTGACGCCACTTATGTGGTTATCCCCAATGAGGTTATGGAGCATGGATGTCTTCTGCCCTACAAGGGAGAAGGTTTCTATCCCGCATCGCTCAGCGAACCGCTCAGCTGCGTGATTGGCGCTATGCACGCTTGTTATCACACGACTCCCGGCAGTTACGTGCATCAGATGGAAATAAAGGATGGCGGCAAGATGGCCCTTCTGGCAGGCGTCGGCCCTATGGGTCTGGCCTGCATCAATTATGTGCTCCATCGCGAGGACCGTCGTCCTGCGCTGTTTGTGGTGACCGATATTGACCAGGCGCGTCTCGACCGTGCCGCATCGCTCTATACCAGGGAGTACGCGGCAAGCCGCGGCATTGACCTGCGCTATGTCAATACAGGAGCGATCGAGAATCCTGTAGCTGCCCTCCGCGAGATTTCCGGCGGTGACGGTTATGACGAGGTTGTCGTAATGGCCCCTGTCCCCGCAGTCGTGGAGCAGGCCGATGACATTCTGGCTTTTGACGGCTGCCTCAACTTCTTCTCCGGCCCCGGCCGTGCCGACTTCAAGGCACCGTTCAATTTCTATAACGTGCACTATGCTATGACACACGTCGTGGGCACCAGCGGCGGCAACACCGACGATATGAAAGAGGCGCTTTACTATATGGGCAAGGGGATGGATCCGGCTGGTCTTGTGACACACATCGGCGGGATAAACGCTACTATCGAGACAACCCTCAACCTGCCTTCGATACCTGGTGGCAAGAAGCTGATATACAATCATATAACAATGCCGTTGACAGCTATAGCAGACTTTGCCGAAAAGGGCAAGACCAACCCGGTATACGCACGTCTGGCTGAGATATGCGCCGCCCATAACGGGCTTTGGAGCGTGGAGGCAGAGAACTACCTTCTCGCAAACGCCGGCAAACTGCAGTAAGGTATGCTCCATATTGCCAGGTTTGTTTTCAATCCCTTCCGTGAGAATACCTACGTAGTGTGGGATTCTTCGGGGGAGGGGATTGTTGTGGATCCCGGCAACAATTATCCCAAGGAGCATTCGGCCCTTGCTGATTTCATTGACAAGAATAATATCCTGCTGAAAGTCGTAGTGGCCACTCACGGTCACTACGACCACGTATGCGGGGCGGGTTTTATTAAAGAGCGCTATGGTGTGCCGTTTGCTCTTTGCAGCACGGACGAATATGTATATTGCACCAGCGCCTTTGACGGCAGCCGCTATCAGTTCAGTTTTGAACAGGTGCCCTATGAAATAGACCTCGCCTCAGGCTCTCCGGTACGCTTTGGCGAAACAGTTCTGAAACCGCTGCCAACTCCCGGGCACACGCTCGGCGGAGTCTGTCTGTACTCGCAAGAGGCAAAAGTTATTTTCACCGGAGATACCATAATGTGCGGTACCGTGGGCCGCACGGACCTCAAGGGGAGCGACCACCCGACGCTGATGCGCAGCATCGTGAACGAAATAATGCCGCTGCCCGACGATGTCGAGATTTATCCGGGGCACGGCCCCCAGACCACCATCGGCTCTGAAAGAGCATCCAATCCCTTCCTTATATAATTAATTGCCTTTAAAAACGAAATAGGGGTATTTCTTTTATGAAATATTCCATTACCTTTGTTTAATGGAATGTCCGGCGCGATTTTTATTATGTGATTTTATAACTGTGCCGGCATTTATATATAAACTGGTTATCCTGATATGATATGAAATACAAACTCTCATTTTTTCTTCTGGCAATTCTCTTGCTGCCTGTGCTTTGGGGATGTCCCAATACCCCGGAGCCAGTTGATCCGGATGTCCTTGAACCTATTCAGGCATCCTACAGAATTGGGGCAGAGGGGGGTGATTTCACCATTTCTGTAAAGACCAATACTACTCTGAGTGTCCAGAGCAATACCTCCTGGATAAGTGTGCCTTCCAAGACCAGGGCCTCAGCGGTCCAGACGGTGAAACTGGTGGCAGAGGCAAACGATTCCACCGATGAACGCACCGGCAAGGTGACAGTCAGCGGCGGGTCGCTTTCTGCGGTAATCAGTATTACCCAGGCCGGTAAGCAGAAGAGTGAAGACCCGTACATCAATATCGGTACCCAGACATATACGATTGGTTCGAACGGTGGTTCTCTCGACATAAATGTCACCAGCAACGTGACATATTCCGTTTCGTGCGACCAGTCTTGGGCAAAGCCGTACGGCTCTAGCGTCAATGTGGATCCAAACCCTTCAAAAGAGGAACGCAGCGCAACCATAACATATTCGTACGGCGATATTTCCAAGTCCGTCCAGGTTGTCCAGACAGGAGAGGATGATGTTCTTTCCAATGCCGGCAAATCCACCTACAATGTGCCTTATACCGGTGGTGAAATAGAGGTGAAGGTCTCTTCCAATGTCGATTATACAGTCACTCCGTCTGCCGGTTGGATTACCCAGGTCAAAACCCGTACTGTCACCACCGACACCCTGACTTTCACCGTTGAGGCCAACGATGGCGCTGCCAGGCAGGCAAGTATAGATATTGTATTTGGCGAGACGCTCTCATTCTCCGTTACGGTCAACCAGAATGCATACGTGGAACCTTCATATGAGGATCCATTCCTTGAACTCTCATCGACAGTGGCGAATTTGGATGAATTTGGCGGGGAAGTCAACATTACAGTCAATGCCAACTACGAGTACACAGTTGACTGCGATGAAGACTGGATAACAATCAAACAGACCGGTGAGGTATTTATCTGCAGTGTTTCCCCGAATGAAGAAGAATCGGACCGTTCTGCCATGCTGATATTCTCAAGCGAAGGTTTAGTGGCTTATCTCGCGATAAACCAGCTTGCTCAGGGCAGCAACGTCGACCCGTTTGACGTAGGCTCCAACTTGAGCGTCAACGGTTATGCAAACTGCTATATAGTTCCCAAGGCCGGCAAGTATTCCTTTGACGCCAGCGTTATGGGCAACGGCCCGCAGGGTTTCCTCTGGTCGGAAGATGAGGCTGCCGCCCAGTTCCTGTGGCCCACAGAGCTGGTTTCAGTCTCGTTTACAAATTATGGCAGCGAGAAGCCCAACCAGGCCTCTGAACTGTGGGATGACAACAATGTAATAACCGACGTTGCCATCGACAGCGACCTCCAGGTATCCTTCACGGCAACCGGCAATAAGGGTAATGCCGTCATCATTGTAAAGAACAAGCAGATGGAGCTTCTTTGGAGCTGGCATATCTGGTGTACAGATTCCCCGGCACGGCTCCAGCACGAGACCGTTGACGGGACCCGCATAGTTATGCTTGACCGAAACCTGGGAGCTACCAGTGCCAACCCTGCCGACGGTGCCGCTACCTTTGGATACTGGTATCAGTTTGGCCGTAAAGATCCGTTGAAACTCTATCCGGGCGTGGCCGGTTCTATGATTGAAGGCGATCAGAGTATGGAGGCCTCAGTGAAGAATCCGACCGCGATCTTTAGGATGACCGGCAAGGACTGCGAATGGTTCAACGGCTCTGTAATGACTATCACCGCAGATCTCTGGGGCAATCCATACGCTATCCACAATGGTCAGGACCATATGTTCCCTGCCACTATGGGCGAACTGCGCAAGACAATCTATGATCCTTGCCCTCCAGGTTATATGGTTCCGCCTGAGTGGGCGTGGGACTCCTATAATATGGACGATTGCACTGTCAGTGATTATGGTTTGACTTTCGCGGTCGATAACGGCGATGAGTTCTACCCGTTTGCCGGTTTTGGCGACCAGGGCGACGAGTATGGCGGCGATAACGGATGGTACGGATACCCTGGATATATTCCAAACAGAGGCGGTCAGGGCAACCTGTTCCATCATAATATGCGCAACGTGGTGTGCTGCTGGTCCTCCGGCAGTGAACACGCTTACCTGAGATCCGGCTTTTGGAGTGATCTTAACAATTACCATCATGTAAACCAGTTTGTGTATATGCAGAACGAGGAGGCCAGTGGCAATACCGTACAGGTCAACGAGAACTCTAATGCCTTCCTATATACTAAATACGGCCACGTCCGCCAGCGCAGCTGCAGCGTGCGTTGTATGAAAATGCAATAAACCAACTAATATATTGTCAATATGAAGAAAGTATTACTACACCTTTTGGCTTCGCTTAGCATCTTCCTGTTGTGGGGATGTCCTAAGCCGGAAGAGCCGGAACTTACTCCCATCGAGACCGAGTACACAATCGGTGCAGGTGCAAGCGATTTCTTTATCAAGTTCAGGACAAATCAGGACTGTAAAGTAACGCCTGATGTCGACTGGCTTACCGTTCCCAGCACCAAGGCCTCTTCCATCAAAACAGTCGCCATCTCGGCCGAGGCAAACCCTACCGCCAAGATGCGTACCGGTCACCTGACTATTTCTGCAGGTACTTTATCTGCTAAAGTTACCGTGAACCAGGAGGGTAATGATGAGTCCTACATCAATGTCTCGCCGGCATCCTTCAACGTGGCAGGTGAGGGTGGTACTATAAACCCCACCATTACCAGCAATGTGGATTATGAAACCATTATTACTGTAGACTGGATTAAACAGAGCGGTGATGCATTTGTAATTGCAGAGAACACAGAGTCCGAAGGACGCTCG
>CAMKTW010000047.1 GCA_946415795.1 uncultured Bacteroidales bacterium | reverse complement strand
TTCTTCATCTCACCGCCGTACCAGGTGTTGATGATAACCTGCTCGCGGCTGGTAGTATTGAAGGCGGCACAGGTCTCTGAACGGAGACCCAACTCCTTGAAGTTCTCTATCTTTGCCTTGGATGCGTTGTAAATCACAAAGTTGGGCTCAAAGTTCTCAAGCTCCTCTGCGGTGGGCTGGATGAACATATTCTTCACGAAGTGTGCCTGCCAAGCCACCTCAACAATGAAACGGACTCTCAGGCGGGTAGCCTCGTTGGCGCCGCAGTATGCATCCATTACATACAGGTTTTTGTTGCTCAGCTCTTTGATGGCGATCTCCTTAACCTTAGCCCAGACCTCTTCGCTCATAGGGTGGTTGTCGTTAGGATAATCCTCTGTAGGCCACCATACCTTATCCTCGCTCTGAGCATCCTTTACGATGTATTTGTCTTTAGGTGAACGGCCAGTGAATATACCGGTCATTACGTTAACTGCGTCCAATTCTGTAAGCTGACCCTTGTCAAAGCCGGTCAGGCCAGGTTTCATCTCCTCTTCAAAGAGGAATTCATAAGAAGGGTTGTGAGCAATCACGGTAGAACCCGTGATACCATACTTTGTAAGATCTATCTTAGCCATATATTGTAGATTTTTATTAATTTCTGACTGTATTTTGAGTGCCGCTAAAATACGTAAAAAAACTCATTCACGGCACTTTTTTGATGCAAGAAATGCACCAAAATTAAAAATCTTTGAAACCTGCCACCGCGTCAGGGGTTCCGAGGTCTTTCATCTTGAAAGAAGGGTATTCGACAGCCTCTATCTTATAGCTGCGGCACAATTCAAGATAGAAATCGATAACTGAGAATTTTTCCGGCCAGGCGGGCATAAGCGAGAGCATCCCGTTTGAAAAAACGTGTATCCCTGAAAAGGCTTTTTTGTTGCAGGCATCCACGCACAACCCCTTGAAAAGAGTTTTCACCTCACCTGTGGCTACATTTGTCCAACCGACCAGAAGGTCATCATCGTCAAACAAGAGATATCGCTTTGTGTCGCGGTCGCTCACCAGCAACGTTGCGTCTGCATCGGAGACCAGCGACCTTCCCACAAACCAGGGCATATCCAGGTTTGTCACAACATCCACATTATGGATCAAGAACTTGCCCTCCCCCTTGAGAAGCGGAGCCGCGTGTTTCAAAGCGCCCCCGGTGTCACGCAGCAGGTCGCGCTCATCGGAAATCTTTATATCATAGCCAAAGTTGTCGTTCTCTGCCAAAAAGTCAATAATCTGCTCTCCGTAATAATGGACATTGACTACAAAACTCCTGATACCGGAACTGGCCAGCTTGCGGATGGTACGCTCAAGCATAGTCATACCCGCCACTTTTACAAGCGCCTTGGGTTTGTTATTGGTCAGGGGTCTCAACCGCTCCCCCAGTCCTGCGGCAAGTATGAACGCTTTCATAGGCTATTTTAAACGTTTATTGACGTTTATGGCGGTGTGGCGGACAACTACATCCACATCATACGCGGCGGCGACAGCCTCTGCAAAATGCTGCGCAGAATACACCGAGCGATGCTGGCCGCCGGTACAGCCGAACGACACCATCAAATGGGTGAAGCCCCGTTCTATAAACTTATCTATATGCGGGAACACCAGCGACTTGACCTGTTCGAGGAACACCAGTATGCCACCGTCCTTCTCAAGGAACTCAATCACATTGGCATCAAGCCCGTTGAACTTCTTGTAAGGTTCATAACGTCCCGGGTTGGCAAGCGAGCGGCAGTCAAACACATACCCGCCGCCGTTGCCGCTCTTATCTGCAGGCACCCCCTGGCGGAAAGAAAAACTGGTAACCTCTACAGTAAGCCGCCCGTCCCCTGCAGACGACTCCTCAAGCTGCGCCGATTGCGAAAGAGCATCCAGCACACTGCAGAGCTGAGGATAGCGGGAACGATAGCCGTCGTCAATTATCGAGGCCACATTGGCCAGGGCAAACGGCACGCTGGCTATAAAATACCCCTTCTTCTCTATATAGCCGCGGAAACCGTAGGCGCCGAGCACCTGGAGGGTGCGGAAAAGCACAAACAGACGCAGCGTCTCCCGGAAAGCGTCATTATCCAGATCGGCATAAGGCCGTGCGGCCTTGATGTAGGTGTCCACCAGACCATCTCTCAAATCGGCCGGATAATGTGCGGAGGCCTGCCATACAAACGATGCCAGGTCGTAGCACACGGGGCCGCGCCGTCCCCCCTGGAAGTCGATAAACCAGGGCTGGCCGTCACATAGCATCACGTTGCGCCCCTGGAAGTCGCGGTACATAAAGCCCTCGGGGCAATCTGTCGCAAGCAGGTCATCGGCCAGGCGCTCGAAATCGTCCTGGAGGGCAATCTCGTCAAACGGAACGCCGGTCAGTGTGAGATAATCGTATTTGAAATAGTTAAGGTCAAAGAGGATGTTGCGGCAATCAAAACTGCTCTGCGGATAGCAGACAGAGAAATCGAGGCCGTCTCCACCTTCAAACTGAAGTTTAGGCAGGTATGCGACCGTCTTTTCCAGCAGCTCACGTTCTGATGGAGAATAGATGCCTGCTTTGCGGCCCCCTGCAACCGCTGCGTATAGGGAACTATCCCCAAGGTCGGCCTGAAGGTACTCCATCCCGTCGGCACTTACTGCAAGCACCCGGGGGACGTTCAACCCTTTGGCGGCGAAGTGGCGGGCGATAGCCAGAAAAGCCAGGTTCTCTTCCGGCACAGTCCCGACGGTTCCTACGGCACTGCGCCCGTCGGCCGCCTTGAGCCGATAATAAGTGCGATAGCCGCCTGACGCCGCCAGTTTTTCGCAACTGGCAGCCTCAACGCCGAAATAATCTCTGAATAAAGTCATCAGTGTTTCCATTACACATCCACGTTTATGCCGCACGCATTGTCTTGTCCGGGCTGACGTTTGCTATGAACCGCGAAGTGAGCGAGAGAATCAGCATAATCAGCACCAGGGCCAGCACATTGGCCAGCAGTATATATCCAAAGTCAAATTCTATGGGAACATACTTTACAAAGTAATTCTCCGGATCCAGGGATATAACCTTGAAGTACTTCTGCACAGCACATAACGCCAATGCGACGGCCGTTCCTATCGCCAGACCCTTGCCCACAATGTTGAGGGCGATATACCTGAACACCTTGCCCACCCCGGAGGATGTCATCCCCAACGCCTTGAGCAGCCCTATGGAGGAGATATTCCGGAACAGGATTATCAGCAGTGCAGAAATCATATTGAAACCAGCCACCACAATCATCAGCAGAAGTATCGCCACTACATTGAAATCCAGCAGGCTGAGCCAGTCAAAAAGATTCGGGAACAGTTGCCTGACACTTGTCACGAACAGCGCCGGGTCATCTTCAAGGCTATAATCATAAACTATGTTGCCTATCTGATCCTGTTTATGGTCTATGTCGGCGGAATTCTTGAGCATAATCTCTATTGAAGACACTTCATCGCTATCCCAGCCGTTGAGCCTCTGTACCTGGCGGATATCGCAGATTACCATAGAGTTGTCCAGATTCTCCAGCTGAGCGTCAAACAGGCCGGCAATCTGGAACTTGCGCACCTTCACATCATCCCCTATGAAATATGCGGTCACCTCATCTCCCACCCCGTAGCCCATCTGGCGGGCGAGCCTCTCTGCAAGCAGGATTGAAGACGATATGCGGCCACTGAACGACGGCAGTTCCCCTCCGGTTAGATTATCGCCAAAGAAAGAGAAGTTATAGAGAGAATCGACCCCCTTGAAATGGGCTCCGAAAATATTGTCGGCTGTCTTCAGCATCCCGGAACAATAGGCCACCCTCTGGTGGTAATCGACACCCGGGACAGAATCCAGCCTGCCCAGGAAAGATATGGAATCATTGAAGGGATACTTGTCGTTCATCGGGGTCTGGCCGGGGGCTACCAAAGCCAGGGAGCCCATATATGCCGATGTCTTGGAGCGTATCTCCCTTTTGAATCCCAGCACCACACAGACGGCGATGATGATGACCATAATGCTGAGCGCCACCGATACCAGCCCTATGGTGGAGCTCACAGATCCCATCCGGTCGTTACGCGACTCCTGCCCCGCCCCGCTGCGGATCTTGCGGCCTATGAACCTGAATACATTCATACTTAGCGGACAGTTTCGCGGAGATCCTCCCACCTGGCGATTATATCACGCACATAGGCAGTGGTGGTACGTCCTATGAATTTATTGTTGGTGGCAAAGGTGGTGACGACCTCCTCCCAGTCGTTGGGATTCTTCCCCTCGCTCAAGGCGTGGTTGCGGCACTGCTCTATGCGTCCGTCGCCGGCATTGTACGCAGCCAGGGCGAACTTGATGACATTGAGTGAATCCAGGCCCTCCTGACGATAGATATTCATCAGGTAGCGGAGATGATAGCTCCCCGCCTTGATGTTGCCCTCCGGGCTGAAGAGGTCGCTCACGCCGTATCTTGCGGCGGTGACATCGTTTACCTGCATCAGACCTTTCGCCTCCTTATACTCCGCGCCAACGAAATACTGGCTCTCCTGGTACATAAGCGATGCCAGCAGCAACCAGTCGATGCCGGTCTTCTGGGAATACTGTTTTATAAGGTCGTCGAACGGAGAGACCTGCCCGGTTTCAGGATTGATGCGGGGCCGGCTGTAGGTACGGTACTGACGGGCCACGGTACGCTTGTAAAGGCGGCTCCCCTTGAAATCGTCCAGCCAGATGTTCACCATCATCAGCAGATGGGGATCCCTTGAAGACACTGCCCAGTGGATATTGTTCCTTATAAGTTTAGACACCAGGATTTTTTCAAAGTCTCTCTCTGCGATGTTCTCCTGCGGATATGCCATCACGACTATGTCCACCTTGCCATCCTTTAGGCTGTCCAGATAGGTCAGGTCGCTGTTGCCAGGGACTATCCCCACATCAACATTGGCGAAATCCCCAAAATACTGGAGCATATCGCGGTTCAGCCCTACACTCTTTTCCTCTTTTTCACCAGGGTGCCCGCTCAGCGCTATGACACAATTGAGGGAGTCACGGTGGATGATGTAGTCGTCGAAAGTATCGGCCACCACAGCCTGGGGCTGCATCCCCGCCAGTGCCGCCAATATCAGGGCCAGTACAATACACCCTGAAAGATGCAGTGCGCGGTTATTTGACATAGAACGGCCAGTACAGACCAAACTTGAACATATCGGTAGGTCTGATATAGTTGAATGCAGAGAAATAGTCACCTTTGGTGAAGGTGTGAAGCACGTTGCAATACTTTGCAAAGAGGCTCGCACGCTTCCACTGGATATTCACGAATGCGTCCACATACGGGCTGTTGCCCCACTCCCTCTCGTTCTGGTTGTAGAAAACACCGAGGTCTGGTTCATAGGCCTGCAGATAGTACTTGGAATACATTATTCCGTTGGCTCCAATCTGCATAGTCATTACATTCTTGACCACATTGAACTGCACATAATAGCGCAAGTTAAGAGTCAGTCTGGGGAGCGGCAGCACGCCGTTATCGCTACTCACCTGATAGAGCACCCGGTTGTCAAGATGGACCGGCCCCAGCTTTATATTCTCCGTAACGTATGCGGTAAGCACGTGTACCGGCGATTCCGCCTGAGCAATGGTTGCAGTCTGATCGTAATAGAGCATATTTGTAAGGAGTGCATAACCCACGAAGGCCTTGAGGTTCAGTCGTGGAATGCTCAACTCTCCCGTCAAGCGGCTCTCTGTGGTCTTCTTCAAATCCAAATCCCATTGATGGTGGTTGAAGAGAACCGACTTCTGGAACGGATGGGGAGTCTTTACCGCCGTCTCGATATGTCCTGTGAGGTGGATTCCGTCGCGGATGGGGAACATTGAAAAACGGACATTCCCCTGCAGATTCATATCGCCGGAATAATAACCGGTCAGATTCATTTTGCCGGAGGCGTCCCACGCAAAATACTTGCGGAATTTACCATCGGCGCCGCCATACACGTAGGTATTGAAATAACTGGTGGGTTTTATCCCAGTGATAAAGTCACTCGGATGGAAGCTGTACAGGCGGAGAGACTGGGCCCCGAAGCCGCCGTGTACAGTAGATACAATGGCATCTTGCCCGAAGGGCTGCAGCGTGACGAACAGCTTGTTCTCAAAACGGCTGACAGCAAGGCTGTCGTGGCTGGCGTTGCTGAAGATGTTGAACTGGTCGCGATAAAATGCCCTGCCCACTTTATCTGAGCTGGAAAACTCGTCGGTGTACAGTTTGTTGTATCTGGACCATTCTAGACTGTGCCCCAGATAGATTACCGTACCCTGTCCCACCGCGAGCGAGTCTGCATTCTTGCGGAAAAAATTCATCGGCACTGCCAGCGACTGGGTCAGAAAGAGCGAACGTCGCTTCAAAGAGGTCTTGGCGTTGGACAGATTGACATCGATAGACTTTGAGTCCACAATGGTATCGCAAACCCAGAACGGATCCTGAATACCGCCGTTCTCGTTACGCTCCACCGTCTGCCCCATATAACCGAAGTGCATCTCATACTTCTTGCCCATATAGTTGCTCCCTATGGAGAAGGTTCGGTCGTTGGTTTTCTCGTTAATAAGCTGACCGTTTGAGCCGTAACGCTGGTAAGCAAGCGTAACGTTAAGTTCCGGGGTGATGTTCTGGGTGGTCATCAGGTTGAGGTCATCCTCTTCATTTGTTGTCACTCCAAAAGGATTGCCCCAGTAAGAGAGCACGGTATAGGGGGTCTTGGTGTTATAGAAAGGCATCGTCTCCGGCGTATATGAATAATCCATATACGGCGTGAAGAAAGGGGCGATGTCAAAATCCCTGCGGTTGAAGTAGTTGGTGGGCAAGCTTGCAGAGCCGGCGGTACCCAGGTAGGTGGCGTCAGCGTCGTTCTTGAATATAGGCAGGTCAAAATAATGGTAATTATATGAGGTGTCTATCTTTTCAAACTGGATCTTGTTGGTACCCTGGTCGTGGGTCCAGCGCAGCACACGCTTGTAATAGAGAGAATCCGGGATGGCAAAGGACTCCAGGATGCGGGGCGTGTTCTGAATCACGCTGTCGCGATATGCCTTGCGCTGGTCTTTGCGCCACTGGCGGAACTCCCTCTCCCCCGGCAGGTTATTTACAATGGAGTCCTCGTATTCCATAATGAGGGTATCCAACAGAGGGAGCGTGACGGTATCCATACTCCAGAAAATCTGAGACAGCGTATCCAGCGACTCCCGCAACAGCCAGGTTGCGGTGGTATCCATCACCGGCTCACCAGTCATATCCTTCATCACAGCACCTGTGGAATCAACCTTGTAAACCACTGTATCTGAGATTATGGGATAGCCGGCACGCTCGCTGCGGGTGAAATGCGGCCTGCGCCCGGCAGCGGCAAAAACCGCAACCGTAAGCACAAGGAATATCAATAGCGTCTTCTTCACGCGCAGTAGTGGATAATATCCCACAAAGATATCAAAATATGTTATATTTGCCTTATGAAAAGGTATAGTTTAGCTATTCTGCTGGCGATTGCCAGCATATTCTGTGCCACGGGCGCCTTCGCAGAGAGTCTCGAGAGCCAGTTTGCAGCGCTCCCTTCCGTCAGAAAAGTAGAGGTTCTGGTCAAAGGTCAGTTCGACGCCAAGTATCTGCTCTGGTTTGAGCAGCCAGTCAGTTACAAGAACCCATCCAAGGGGACATTCCTGCAGCGGGTCTTTGTGGGCGACATCTGCCGCGACTCCTCCACTGTATTTGTAACGGAGGGTTATAACGCCGATTATGCCACCCGCGAGCGCTACCGCGACGAGATTTCGCGACTCTTTAACCTGAACAACGTAGTTGTAGAGCACAGGTTTTTTGCCCCTTCCGCCCCGGAAGAAATTGATTGGAAGTACCTTACGGCAGAAAACGAAGCGCGCGACCTGCATCGCATAATCAGCGAGCTCAAAACGATATACCCATCCAAATGGATATCCACCGGCATCAGCAAGGGTGGCCAGAACTGCGTCATTTTCCGTGCTTTCTATCCGGACGATGTAGATTTCACGGTGTCGTACGTGGGACCGTTCTGCCGCGGCGTTGAGGACGGCCGGCACGAACCGTTCATAGCTGCCAACGGCCCTGATGAGGCAAGCAGGGCAGCGGTGAGGGGATTCCAGGAGGAATTCCTCTGCAGGCGCACCACCCTGCAACCCAAACTCGATTCTCTCTGCAAGGCCAACGGATACACTTTCCGCATCCCGATGGAGGAAGTGTTTGACATGAGCGTTCTGGAATTCTCTTTCGCTTTCTGGCAGTGGGGATACCCAGTATCAGACATTCCCGGCAAAGATGCCACGGACGAGGAGTATCTGGCATTCCTGGACAAGACCAGCGGTCCTGACTACTGGCGGGTAGAGAATCCGCACCTCCCCTTCTACATTATGGCGGCCAAGGAACTCGGATATTATGGTTACGATATTGAACCGTTTAAGGATCTGCTAACCATAAAGAGTGTCAAGGGCTATCTGCACCGCATCTTCCTGCCTGCAGATGCAAGAGATATCAGGTTCTGCCGCAGGCTCTCCAGAAAGATGGATTGCTTCCTTAAGCACAACAAGTGCGACATTATATTCATCTACGGCGAATATGACCCCTGGAGCGCAGTACGCGCCGGCGACAGGCACTCAGAGACCAACCATATATTCATCCAGCCCGGCGGCAGCCATCGCGCGCGCATATCCACCTTTGAAGAACCGACCCAGTCAGAAATCAAAGCCCTGATATCTGCCTGGCTGTATAAGTAGCATTGTAAATATCAAAATCATTTGTATATTTGCGGTTCCGAATCGGGAAGTGGCGCAGTTGGCTAGCGCGCTGCGTTCGGGACGCAGAGGTCGGGTGTTCGAGTCACCTCTTCCCGACAAAACGGCTGGATGGTTTTATCATCCGGCCGTTTTTCATTTGCTGTTATGCCGGCAAAGTTACACTTTCGAGGAGTTGCAGGGAAAATCCTTGTTCATACTCAAAGTGTTGATAACGATTGCTATTTCGATAACCAATCCGGACAGAGGCCTTCGCATGAAGGGTCTGCTCGCTGCCACTCAGCCTTCCTGAACTCCGCTTCAAAAACGCCTATGCTCGGGGACTCGCTTCGCTCAGACATCCCTCGTATGGCCGGCGCTTTTGTGCGCTGCACGCTTTGGCTTCACTTCGTCACAACATCCCAGCCTTACAGCTTGGCTGTTGCGCCTCGTTCAGGCGCACCGTCGGCTTCGCTAGCGCCGCTCGCATCCCCCTTCATGCTGTCGGTATTGTTCTGCCCGACTTACGCTCCGCCATAAGCGTTGTCTGTGGTACAATATCTATAGATTTGCAACTATACTTTCCTGGAGCCTTTCTATCTGTAAATCAGCATATTACAACATTTCGCTTGCGTATTGTTGCGCAAGCGATATTGTATAAAAGACTGATAGACAGAAAGGTAGGCTCCACGCTGGCTATTCTGCATACCAGCCCAAACGCGCTCCGCTATCGCCTGATGGCGAT
>CAMKTW010000046.1 GCA_946415795.1 uncultured Bacteroidales bacterium | reverse complement strand
TCTTTACGCCTTTGCAGAATTCAACCGGCTGTCACTGCTTGGGATGCCTGCGCCGGAGCTGGTTCTGGAGAGTTTAGATGGCGGGATGGTGGATATCCGGGAAGATGCAGGAGGATACAAGATATTGTTTTTTTACGAGGACGCCTGCAGCACCTGCGTAAAGCAGACTCCCCTGATCACATCCATTCTCAAAGAGTACTCCGGAGCCGCCCCCATAAGATTCTACGCCGTTTACACCCATGGGGACCGTTCTGCGTGGGCAAAATATGCAATCACAAACTTCGGCGGCATAAACAATCCGTTGGTACAAGTCTTTAACCTCTGGGACCATGAAGGTGTATCTGAGTTCCACAAGAAATACTCGGTGCTCACGACCCCCGCCCTGTTCCTGCTGGATGCCGACAACCGGATTGCCGGGCGCAAGCTGGACGCTGCCGCGCTGTCAGAGCTGCTGGGCCAGAAAGAGTCTTTTACATCTTCACTGGACGACCTTCTGGATGGCGTCAGGGACAATCTTGGCCTGGGAACCGAAACAATGGCAGATGTCTGTGCCGCCTTCGCTACCCGCATAGGAGATGACCCCGGGATGTACCGCGACACCTATCTGGGTATCTATAATTACCTGCGCGGCCAGGGAGAATACGAGGCCCTGGAGAGTGCCGCGTATGTTGCAGAGAACTATATCCTCGGGCGGCCCGGGATGTGGTCCGCAGAGATGACAGCTCAGATAGAGGATGCCGTGCGCCGCTTCAGGATGAATCCAATAGGCTCCATCGCCCCCGACGCCAGTCTTATCAACCGTCACGGACGCACAAAGAGTATGCTTGCCCAGGGCGGGCGCAATTATACCGTACTGTTTTTCAACCTGATATCCTGCAGCGAATGCGCCGCCTGGAAAGCACATCTGCTGGAGATGAATAAATTACTCAAGAGCAAAGGTGCCCGCGTGGTCTCTGTATATGTGGGTCCCGACCCCGTCGAGTGGGAAGAGAGCCTGCGCTTGGGAGTCACCTCACCTACCGGGAAACGTATATCAACGTGCGGTTGCTGGTGGCGCGACATGCGAACCGACTGGCCTGGCAGCGACCTCTATCACAAGTACGACCTTACCACCGCCCCGCGCATCTATCTGCTGGATGCAGCCGGCCGCATCATTGCCAAAGACATCACCCCCGCAACCCTGCGGCAACTTCTCTCCGAGTAGAAGATTTTCCACACCTTTTGTTTATTATTATTGTCTGATTGTTTGGATTATATCTACTATTGCCTAATTTTGTCTTGATATTAACAATAATAATATGAACTATGGCAACGGCAATTAAAGCAATACCTACCCTGTATAGGGATGAGGCGAAGAGATTTGGGGAGGCTGCACTTCGGGCTGAGCTGCGGTACGATCCAGAGCGCTCGAAGAAGTTATCTGAGCGCCGTAAGAATGCCCGTGCTCTGCTCAAGAAAGCTGGTCTGATATAGATCTGCGCCACTTGACTGATGGTCTTTCTTCAAACCCATTGTTTCTTCAGCCCGTATACAGAACAAGTTGCTGCTTCGAGTGAGTCTTTCTCTTGCGGAGACAGCGATATGGATGAGTTTTTCCGCGGTGATGCGTTTGAGTATGCTTTGTTCAAGATGGGACGCAGTTATTGTTTCCGTTTGAACGACTCTCGGAATGTAATCATCTGTATTTTTACTATTTCGAACGATAGCATCCGCATATATGGGACCACCTGCAAAACCCTGTGTCTGAAGAAGGGGGCGTTTTTCTTTGGACTAAAGTCAGCTGGAGCCAAAGTGCCTAATAGACTGTGTATTATACAAATTGCCTCCCATTGTGAAGGTTGAGCGAATTGTTGTAAAGCGCTGTGCTACAATAGCATTGCCTCCAGAAGGAATATGGGTGGCTGGCGATATTGTGCTTTTTAGCTGAGCGTAAGCATCTATGTTCCGGTTAGGGGCGGCTGCACAGCGGCCGAGGACTAACCCTTAAATCACATCTACTGCCTCTTTATCGCCGCCGCGAAAATCGGGTTGCCGGTTTTTTCAATCAGCGCACGGCAAGTAATAGCGTAGCAGACGGAATGCTTCAGGCAATATCTAGCCCCGCTTTGTGAGGCTTAGCTATAAGGCAGTATCGCCATCAGGCGATAGCGCAGGCCGAGCAGGGTTGAATTGTGCAATAGCAAGGCTGGAGCGGTGGGGTTTGGGGCAGCGCCCCAGTATCATAAATGATCTGGGGGCGCGGGATTCTTCTTGTGCTGACAGAGTGCAGAGAAGCGATACTCTGGAAGCATCCCGCGATTGCCAGAAGCATTACAGTTGCGGAGCATTTGCCGGCGTGGTGTTAACACAGGGTTTTCCCGGTGAGCCCATATATGACCTTCCCCGCAGCAGGAAAGATCATATGATGAGTATCACTCATCATCAAAAACGGCTCAATCGATATCCGGGTATACTGATTGGCCGAATCGCCGTCAATGAAAGGTACTCAGGAAAGGGCATCGGCAGCGAAGTCCTTGACTTTATTAAGGAGTGGGCCGTCGATGATACTTTTCCTTCCGAATGCAGGTTCGTTATCGTGGATGCCGTCAATGACACAGAGACATTGAGGTTCTATATCAAGAATGATTTCGTGTTTCTCTTCTCATCCGAGCTACAAGAAGAAACGTATACTTCTCGTTCCGACAGAAAAGAAAAGGATACTCGGAGTCATCCTCGGACAAGGATAATGTATTATGACCTGCTTGACTGGTAATCATAAACTATCCCCTCGAACAGGACCCAGGCAGCAGATCTGGGCAGAAGCCTGCGCTTGAAGGGCGTTGCCTCGCTGTCACTCCAGACGCCTGCCTTCCGCTTCAAAAACGCCTATGCTCGGGGACTCGCGCTTCGCGCTCAAACATCCCTCGCATGGCCGGCATTTTTGTACGCTGCAGGCTGCGGCAGTTCGTCGCCCCCGCTTTCACGGGGGCTTCTCAAATCGCCGCACCGGCGTCTTCCGCTAGCGCCGCTCGGCACCCGCCTTCAAGCTATGGCTATTTCTGCCCAAACACAGTCCTCTGGACAAAAAGAAAGTGTGGAGCGATTCGTTTATCTGAATGGAGGCTCTGGACGGCCTAAACGCAAATAAACATGACTCCACACCCGTATGGGGACTGTGCGTGATGCACGGTACACCAAACAAGATGATGAAGAGTGCTTGGTTCCTTGCGTTTAGAAATTGTCCAGATTTCCATTCAAGGATAAAAGCGAAACACTTTCATCTAATATGTCGCCGGACGGGCGCAAGCCGCATCCGACAAATGCAAAATTAACAAATGATTTCTGTTTTTAAAAACGGAAATGGGGATTTGTATTATAATGAATAATGATGTCATTTTCACAATCATAAATACTTGATTGTTTGGATGTTTTGAGTAGTACAAAACCAATCGAGCAGGCTTATATTTGTCCTGAATCAAGATATGTGAAGACGATGGATCAAAAACACTTTATTATGAAAGATGCTGTGCCATATTCCTCCAGCGAGAATCAGTTATACGAGGATGTGCGCGCCATTATTGAGGAAGCGCGTACCAACGCTGTCCGCAGCGTCGACTTCAACCGCGTGCTGATGTATTGGAAGACCGGTCGCCGCGTCTTTGAAGAGGAGCAGAAAGGATCGAACCGAGCCGACTACGGCTCATACTTAATCGAACGTCTTGCCCAGCGCCTTGTCCCCGGCTACGGCAGCGGATTCTCTACGCGGCAACTGCACTTCAGCGTACAGTTCTATAGGACCTATCCGAAAGTGAACGCACTGCGTTCACAATTGAACTGGACACAATACAGGACATTGATACAGATTTCAGACCCTGACAAAAGAGAATATTACGAACTTGAGTCCGTCAATAACTGCTGGACTGCGAGAGAACTTGAACGGCAGAAGAACTCTCTTTTGTACGAGCGTCTCGTGAAAAGCAACGACAAAGAGGCCGTTCTCGCCGTTGCCCGTAAGGAAAGGATTCCGGAATCCCCCACTGAGGTTGTCAAAGACCCCATGTACCTCGAATTCCTCGGGTTGGAGCAGAAAGCACACTACTACGAGAGCGAGATGGAAGATACCCTCATCACCCATCTGCAGGAATTCCTGATGGAACTGGGCAACGGATTCCTTTTTAGCGATAGGCAAAAGCGAATCCTCATCGAAGATGACGAATACAAAGTGGATCTTGTATTATACAACCGTTTGCTCAGATGCTTCGTCCTCATCGATCTTAAGACCCACAAGGGCACGCACCAAGATCTTGGCCAGCTGCAGATGTACGTTAACTACTATGACCGGGTTGTAAAACAAGCCGACGAGAATCCAACTATAGGCATACTCCTCTGCACCGAGAAGAACGAAACGGCAGTTCGCATGGCACTGCCAGAAAACAATACGACCATCATTGCCAGCAAATATGAGCTCTACCTCCCTTCCACTGAACAGTTGATAGAAGAAGTAGAGGAAGGCAAGCGTGAATTCAACCGCAAGAGCAGTAGAAGAATTGAGTGATGGTCATGGAAGCGAATCGGGTTCGAAAACTATTAAAGATAACACCGGCTCGTCCCGGCCAAAGCGCCGGGATGCGCTCTACCCCACCCGTCCCATGCGGCAGTGCTCGTCACTTGAACATTAGGAAGGATGGCGGTGGTGCGCCCGCGTCGTTTCGTGAAGCCTCAGATTTCCGTGTGGCGCTTTGGCGGGACCAATGGCGACAGAGCGAGGAGCAGATAAAGTCCGTAGCTTGAATTCTTTCAGGGGCAGATTTTTGCCCGGAAAGAATTGCAAGCGCAGGATTCTGCACCGAGCGGTTTGTCAGCGTATTCAAAAACTGTAGACTTATTCTTAAAAATCGATTTACTGTTTTCGAAATTTCGTTAATCGCACTCCATTTTCACAATCTTAAATATTTGATTATTAGCGCGTTTCTGCCGCACATTATTCACAATAATACCCTATATTTACTAGTGCGTAAGCCGATAGTATTAACCCATTTAAGAGCTGTATTATGAGTGAAACGAAGAGAGACGACAACTTTCAAGAATTGGTAAACATCGAGAATGTAGTGAGCAAAATAGTCCACATAAGAAATGTGGATGTGATAGCCGATGCCGATGTGGCAGAACTGTATGGAGTAGAAACCAAACGCGTGAATGAGGCTGTTCGCAACAACGCAGATAAGTTTCCAGACGGGTACGTGTTTCTACTCACAGACAGCGAGTTACATGAATTGCGGTCGAAAATTTCGTCCACAAACGTGTCTGTAATGAGTCGGAATTCCACACGAGTATTCACTGAGCGAGGCCTCTATATGCTGGCGACAATCTTAAAAAGTGAACGTGCAAGGGCTGTAACATTTGCCATCATTGAAACCTTTTATAAGGTTCGAAGTCTGAAACGGGAACTGCTTCAACTGCACCAGGAGTCCGATAAACATAAACAGACTTCTATGATGAAACACTTTGGCGAACTGCTCACAGACATCGTAATGCCGGATCTGCAGACAAATGAAACTGAGACCCAACTGGAGCTTAATTTCGTGATAGGGAAGTTAAAACACTCTGTGAAACGGATCCGTAAGGAATCGCCGAAAGAGTAAACCGGACGCTATTCACTTAAAGCCCCTGCTATCATGGCTAAAAACGGCACTGACGGTACATCCGCGCGATTAATTCTGCGGTGGTTTCCAGGCCGAAGCGGGAAGTGTTGAGGCAGATATCGTAGCTGGCGCCATCACCCCAGGTTTTGAAGGTGTAGTAGTTGTAATAGCTTGCGCGCTTGCGGTCTGCGTCTGCAATAAAACGGGCGGCTTCAGCCTCTGAAAGATGCTCACGCTCCATCACCATTGCAATGCGGTCTTCCGTATCGGCAGTGATGAATACCGACATAAGGCGCGGATTGTCCCGGAGGACATAATCTGCGGCGCGGCCCACAAACACACCGGAGCCTTTTTCTGCTATGGTCTTAATGACATTACTCTGAAGGGCGAAAAGGTCGTCGCCGCTGAGATTGCCGGTGTCGGAGTAGGCTCCTGTATCGGCATAGACGGAACCCCGGATGCCGATGAAGCGGGCAAAGCGGCCCAGGGCGGAACGCTTCTCGTCGCGTTCGCTGAAGATTTCCGGGGCCAGGCCGCTCTCCTTAGCGGTGAGCATCAGCAGATTCTTGTCATAGACCTCTACACCAAACTCAGTTGCCACCAGTCTGGCCACTTGCAGTCCGCCGCTGCCTATCTGGCGGCCAACGGTTATCAAGACTTTATCGTCCATATATCAGGCGTTTTCCAAAACAGGTTTTTCGTTTTTTCCGAAGTTGCGCATAAGGCGGCGCATCATAAAGAATGCCACTATTGACGACACTGCATCGGATGCGGGCAGGCTCCACCACACTCCGTCCAGTCCCAGGAACAGCGGGAAGAGAGCCAGGAACGGTATCAAGAACAGCAACTGGCGCGAAAGGGAAAGAAATATCGCCCTGCCCACATAGCCCACGCACTGGAAGAAATTGGTGACCACCGCCTGGAACCCGACTATCGGGAACATCAGCAGGGTGATGCTGCACGCACGGGCGGCAATCGCCTTGAGCTCGGGGTCGTGAGTAAACAGAGACACCGCCACGCCAGGAATTGTCACCGCCACAATAAAGCCCAGCGACATTGCTATCATCGAGCACATAATGGTGAGCCGCAGAACAGACTTGACCCTTTCCCAGTTACGGGCACCAAAGTTATATCCTGCAATAGGCTGCATACCCTGGTTGAGCCCCATTGAGATGGTGAAAAAGAAAAAGCCGATACGGTTGGTGATGCCGTAGGCACCAATGGCCAGGTCCCCGCCATAACGCTTGAGCTGATTATTTATCAGGATGACTACAAAGCACGAAGCTATGTTCATCAGAAACGGCGACATACCTATAGAGAGGGAGCGCCAGGCAATCTTCCAGTCGAAACGGAAACAATCGCGCGAGAAATGGAGCACGTGGCTGCGATCCATCAGAAGCCTGGTCACCCACACCAGCGCCACTATCTGAGCCAGCACCGTGGCGATGGCGGCGCCCTGAATGCCCATCTTGAAAGCGAAAATGAACAGCGGGTCGAGGATAGTGTTGAGAACTACGGCCAGTATCGTGGCATTCATTGCCAGCCGCGGCCGTCCGGATGAACGCAATACCGAGTTGAGGCCGTGATAGAGATGCGAGATAATATTGCCGCCCATTATTATCACCATATACTCACGGGCATAGGTGATGGTGTTTTCGCTGGCACCGAAAAAATACAGGATCGGGTCCATAAACACCAGCGACAAGATTGTGACAAAAATGCCTATCGCAACGTTTAATATGACGACATTGCCCAGCACCCGGTTTGCCAGTTTGTAGTCCTGCTGCCCAAGGAGTATGGAAACCAGCGTAGAGGCGCCCACACCCACCAGCGTACCGAACGCAACCGCTATATTCATCAGCGGGAATGTCACCGCAAGGCCGGATATAGCCATCGGACCCACCCCCTGTCCGATAAAAATGCTGTCCACCATATTGTAGAGAGAGGTGGCAAGCATCGCAATTATAGCCGGAGTGGCATATTGCTTGAGCAGTTTGCCTATTTTCTCTGTACCTAACTCTACGGGGATCATCTGTACTCTCTATTTAAACCTGGCCAGCGGAGTGACGCTCCCTTTTACCTTGTCACCGACAGCAACCATAGGATCCACTTCGCCCGGGATCAGGACGGTCAGGCGCGAGCCAAACTTTATAAAACCAGCCTCGGCGCCCTGGATACACTGCGCCCCCTCCTCGGCATAACACACGATCCTGCGCGCTACTATGCCTGCGATCTGGCTGAACATCACCTCCCTGCCACAGGCATCACGCACTACAATGTTGGTGTGCTCGTTCTTGTCGGAAGCCTTGGGGAGAAAAGCCATAAAATGGGCTCCTGGGTAATACTTGCTATAAACCACCTCTCCGCCTGTGGGGTACCAGGTGATGTGTACGTTGAACAGAGACAGGAATATTGATATGCGGGTACACTCACAACCAAAATATTCGTCAACATATATCTTGTCCACCTCTACCACTTCCCCGTCAGATGGCGCCACAACCAGTTCTGCATCAGAGGTGACTTCACGCTTGGGAGAGCGGAAGAAAATAATCATAATCGCAAACATAAAAAGGCACAGGGCAGAGAGAATCACCCTGAGCAGAGGATGATGACACCATTTCAAGACAGAGGCAAATGCCGCTGCCCATATAACACTGTTTGCAATAATAAAGGGTATGCCTTCGCTATGTATGCCCATATGATTTGATAATTAAATAACTCCTGTTAGTATAAAAAAAACTGTAACTGCAGGTATTGCGAATAAAGCTCCGTCGAAGCGGTCAAGCAGCCCGCCGTGGCCGATAACTATCCTCCCGGAATCCTTCTGAAGATAGTGCCGCTTGATCATCGACTCAAACAGGTCGCCAAAAATCCCCAGCACCACTACAATGAGCGCCGCCGCCAGCCATTGCCATAGCGGCAGGGAAAAGATACCTGTCATATAGATTGCCGCGGCCGTTAAAAAGGTAAACAAAAAACTCCCTGCGACGCCGGCCCAGGACTTTTTGGGGGAGATATGCGGAGCAATCTTGGGGCTGTTCTCCCTCTGTCCCAAAGCCATACCCAGGGCATAGCCGCCTACGTCGTTCATCCAGACCAGGGTCATAACCGCCACGAACAACCGGGGGGAATAGGTTCCCGCCGAATCGAACATCAACATATTTGTTATGACAAAAGGGAGCAGCAGATAGACAATCGGGAAGCAGATATCCTGAACGGTGAGGCGCACAATCCGCTCCTGACGGTCAAACAGCATCGACGACAACAGCAACGCCAGCAAGGGAAACGCCGCCAGAAGCCACTTGAAATCCACACCGTAAATCTTAAAGAAGACACAGGCGAGGAAGAACGCCACGCACAAAGCTATCATCATAGCCCGTACCGCAGTATGGGTACCAGCGCCTAGGGACATCCGGTAAAATTCGTTAATCATCAATGCCATACCAGTCGCAAACAGCGCAGCGTAGAGCAGCGGATGGATCAGCACGCACCCCACCACAGCCACAACCAGAAGTACGGCGCCCAGAGTCCTGTATAACAGTGATGACTTAGCCATAACAATTAGAAGAGCGTTGGCTGCGTCGAATTATCTTCAACAGCTACGGGGTCAGAGGCTGTCTCACCCGTCTCTTTCCTTGGAGCCGCCTTGCGACGTGCACGCGGCTTAGGTCCAGCCTCATCCGGGACTGTATTATCTGATTCATCGGAAGGATTATCTGCAGGAGCCTCGTGAGAAGCCGGTAAAGGTTCGCCGGCCGGCTCAGATGGCAAATCCCCTTGAGCAGAGGGCTCGGGGGCCACGGGGGAATCTTCCACGGCAGAAGCTTGCGGCTCTTCCAATATCGCATTGGGATTGACGCCGCCCGGGCGGGGGCCGAGGATACGCTCCACGTCTTCAGAGAAAATAACCTCGCGTTCCAGAAGGAGTGCCGCCAGTTGTTCAAACCCCTCCCGATGCTCTTCAAGCACCCTGGTTGCGGTAGCGTGCGCCTGGTCAATCAGACGTTTAACCTCCTTGTCAATCTCTTCAGCGGTCTTTTCGCTGTA
>CAMKTW010000045.1 GCA_946415795.1 uncultured Bacteroidales bacterium | reverse complement strand
GTATATGACTGGAGTATTGAGGTGGGATAACCTTATTCTCTAATCATTTTGCATTAATATGTGTACAAAACTGTGTATAACCAACTAAAAAGCGCCATCAGGCGCTAGCGAAGCGCGTGCGGGCAATTGCTATGCCTCTGGCATCTCCACAATAATATAGGCAGCCGGAAGGCTGCCTATATTATTGTGGAGATGGGCGGACTCGAACCGCCGTCCAAACAACGTCCCCGCAAGCTTTCTACACGCTTATTTACCCTTTGATTGTAGGGATGCACCCGCCGGGCAACGGGCTAGTACAACCTTAGCCTCTGGATCTTAGCGCACCGACAGAAGCAGTAGGTGCGAGCAGGAATCGTTCTGCCTACGCCCCGGACTCCGGACCGAACTTCCAAAAAAATCCGGCGGGACGCTCGTCGGCCCGACCTTGTCGGGCGGATTAAGGAATCTGGCTTAGCCTAGATTACGCAGCGAGTGCATAGTTGTTTGTGCCAGTTATGGCTTGAGGTCTGAGATTTACGAGAGGGGCCACGACTCTCGACGTGCTTACCTGTAGAAATCGATTGCTGTCAAAACCAAAACATCCCCATTAATTGTCGATTTCAAGCGCAAAGTTTATAAAAAAAATTGAAAACTCGCTACATTTGAATTATGAAAGGTAAAGTTTGGGTCTGCGTGCTGCTGTTCGCAGCACTTGCATCGGTTCCTTTTTTAGTGCCCCACTGCGGCTGGGTGGCGCTCTTTGCATATATTCCGCTGCTCAGGTTTGCCGATCTGTGCGAAGAGGGAGGAGTACGGCGCAAAGGCTGGTTCCTGTATCTGGCTTTTCTCCTCTTCAACATTGCCACCACCTTCTGGATCAACTGGATATCGATACCCGGAGCCTTTTTCGCAATCACCCTGAACGCGCTTCAGATGTGGGTGGTTTTCAGGCTCTTCATCTTCAGCAGAAGGTATTTCAAGGGAGGGATGAGCTACCTCTTCCTGATTGTGATGTGGATAGCCTGGGAGCGGGTGTACCAGGACGTAGAGATCTCATGGCCATGGCTCATACTGGGAAACAGCCTGGCCACCAGTCCCGTCCTGGCGCAGTGGTACGAATATACCGGCTTCCTTGGCGGGAGCCTCTGGATCTGGCTGGGCAACATATTCCTCTACGAGACGTATAAGACGCTGCGGCGCAAAAGCGAGAGCAAGTACGACACCAGGGGCAAAGTGGCAATGTGCTTAATCACCGCTGCCCTGATTGCCGCCCCCATAGCAATTTCACTGAGCCTATACAACAGTTATGTCGAGACCGACGACCCTGTGGAGGTAGTTGCCGTACAGCCCAACATAGACGCATATACAGAGAAGCACGGCGGTCTCAGGCAGGAGATCCAGGACGAGAAGATGCTGAACCTTGTGCGCGGCGTAATCACAGACAGTACCGTTTTTGTGATAACCCCCGAGACCTACACATTCCAGTATGACCTGGACAAGCCCGAAACCAATGTGACCTACGCCGCCATCCAGCGCCTGCTGCGAGACTACCCTCAAACCAGCTTTATCCTTGGGGCCATCACATACCGCCTCTTCCCCACAAGGGCCACCGCGCCATACAACGCACATCCGGTTGGCGACAAATGGTATTGCTCTTACAATACGGCGATGATGATAGATACCACCGGAATGCGCAACTACTATCACAAGTCCAAGCTCGTGCCGGCGGTGGAGATAATCCCCTATCAGCGCTATCTGGGCTTCCTGGGCAAAGTATTCGAACTGTTCGGCGGTTCGATGAGCAGTTACGGCGTGAGCGACGAAGTACATAACCTAACCAGCAAAGAGGGGACCGATGTGGGCGTAATGATCTGCTACGAGTCCATCTACGGAGAGTACTACCGTCGCACAGCAAACTATGGGGCACAGTTCACCGCCGTGATTACCAACGACGGATGGTGGGGAGACACACCCGGCTACCGGCAGCATTTCCGCTACGCCAGGCTGCGTGCCATCGAGACTCGGCGCGACGTTGTGCACGTGGCCAATACCGGCATCTCCGGATTCATAAACCAGCGCGGTGACGTGATTCAGCGCACCGGATGGTGGGAACCCGTGGCCATCCGTAACATCGTAAATCTCAACAATAAAAAGACCTGCTACACCTTATATGGCGATGTAACAGGCCGTTTATGCAGTTTTATGTTTCTGCTTCTGTCTATTGCGCTTCTAGTAAGACGCCTTACCTCAAAATAGCCCCGAACTTGCTTTCGAAGGTCTTGAGCAGCTTGTCCATAATCCGCTCTACAGCTTCGTCAGTAAGGGTCTGCTCAGGATTCTGAAGCACGAAGCTGAGCGCGTACTGCTTCTTGCCTTCCGGGATCTTTATGCCTCGATATACGTCAAACAGAGTCACGCTCCTGAGCAGAGCCTTCTCGGAGCGAAGGGCTTCGCGACGGATGTCTGCAAACGAAACCTTCTCGTCGAGCAGCAGGGCCAGGTCACGCTTGACCTCCGGGTACTTGGGCAGTTCGCGATATTTCACCTTGTTGCGGCGAATCACCTGCATCAGGGTCTTGAAAGAGACCTCGGCCACGAATACCGGCTGCTTTATGTCAAACATCTTGAGCATCGGCCTGGATACGGTACCGATGGTGGCGAACCGCTTTCCCTGCAGGGAATAAGTGAGGCCCTCGCTGAAAATGTCAGACGGTGCCGGGGCGCACTCCATATCGTAGAGACTCATTCCGTAGCGGCGCACAAGCAACTCCAGATAACCCTTAAGCTCAAAATATGAACCGGCCCCTATCTCGTTATTCCACACCTTGGCAGCAGGTCCTGTGATTATCAACGAGAGCATCAGCTCCTCGTGATAGTTATTCAAGTTAGCCCCGCTCTGCGGATCGGCTTCTTCTGCAGTGTAGCTGTAAACATTACCTATCTCGTACAGTCTCAGGGCGTTGTTCTGATGCTTGATATTGTAGGAGACTGTCTCCAGACCGGCGGGAATAAGGCTCTGGCGCATACAGTCCAGATCGGAACTTAGCGGATTGAGCAGCCGGACGCAATTAGCCGCCGGGAAGGTCTCGAGCTTGTCGTAATACGCGCTGCGGGTGAGCGAGTTGTTCATAATCTCGTAAAAACCGCGGTTTGTAAGGAGGTCGCTGACCTGCTTGCGGACCAGTTCAGGGTCGGGGCTCGGCGTGGGCTGAATGCTCGCCTTCATACCGCCCGGGAGTTCTATGTTGTTGTAGCCGTAGATGCGCAGCACCTCTTCCACTACGTCGCACTCGCGGGTAACGTCCACATAATATGCCGGCACTGCCACGCGGCAACCATTTTCGCTCTCCGAAACAATCTGGTAATCCAGATAAGAGAGGATATCCTTTACGGTCTCAACACCTATATTCTTGCCCATCAAGGAGAACATACGGGCATATTCCAGGTCAACTTCTGCGCACTTGAATCCACCTGCGCAGAACTCCTGCGGCTCGCCAACTATCTTAGCACCGGAGAGCTCGCAGATAAGCTGTGCGGCACGGCGCGCCACGTTCATGGTGTTGGTAGGGTCTATGCCGCGCTCGTAGCGGAACGATGCGTCGGTTTTGAGGCCCAGACGCTTGCTGGTCTTGCGAATGGTGACGGGGTTAAAGTATGCAATCTCCAGGAATACATCGGTGGTAGCCTCTGTCACACCCGACTTCTCGCCGCCGAACACGCCGGCGATACACATCGGCTCGCGGGTGTTTGCAATCACCAGGTCGCGGTCGCTCAGGGTGCGTTCGACGCCGTCCAGGGTCACCATCTTTTCACCCTCTGACGCACGGCGGACAATCACCTTGCCCCCCTCTATCTGGTTCAAATCGAAGCAGTGCAGCGGCTGGCAGTACTCATTGAGTATAAAATTGGTGATATCCACGATATTGTTGATGGGACGCTGTCCCACGGAGTTCAGGCGGTCACGCAACCATTCCGGAGAAGGGCCGACCTTTACATCCTTGAAGGTGATGCCGATGTAGCGGGGAGCATCCTCCGGAGCGATAACCTCAACCGGAATGGCTTTACCCTCACCCTTAAGTTCGATTGAGAGCTGCGGCAGGGTCCACTCTACCGGGACACCGTTCAGGCGGCACCACGCATACAGGTCGCGCGCCACACCGATATGGGAAGCTCCGTCGATGCGGTTGGGAGTAAGGCCTATCTCATAGACAGTATCGCAGGAGAGTTTAAGGTAATCCTTGGCGGGGGTTCCGGGAACAGCATCGGGATCAAGCACCATAATGCCGGAGTGATCCTCGCCGATACCGAGTTCGTCCTGAGCGCATATCATACCAAAGCTTTCCACACCGCGGATCTTGGATTTCTTGAGTTTGAGCTCCTCTCCGTGGATATCCACCAGCCTGGTACCCACCGTAGCCAGCATAACCTTCTGACCTGCTGCCACGTTGGGTGCGCCGCATACAACCTGGAGCGGCTCGGCTTCACCGATATTGAGCCTTGTAATGTGCAGATGGTCGCTGTCGGGATGCGCCACGCACTCCATTACCTCGGCCACCACAACACCTGCCAGGCCTCCGGGAATTTGCTCAACGGTCTCCACGTGTTCCACCTCCAAACCGGTGAAAGTCAACACCTCGGCCACTTTTTCCGGGGTGAGGTCAAACTTAAGATAGTCTTTAAGCCAATTATACGAAACTGTCATCTCTGTATTCTATTTAAACAATGATTCTACATAATCCTTCTTGTTGAAGAGGCGAAGGTCCTCTATCTTCTCCCCGACACCTATAAACTTGACGGGAATCTTGAACTGGTCGCTGATGCCTATCACCACACCGCCTTTGGCACTTCCGTCCAGCTTTGTGACCGCGAGTGCAGTGACATCGGTGGCGCGGGTGAACTCCCGGGCCTGCATAAAGCCGTTCTGTCCGGTGGAGCCGTCAATCACCAGCAACACCTCGTGCGGGGCGTCGGGCACCACCTTGCGCATTACGTTGCGGATCTTTGTTAGCTCATTCATCAGGTTGACCTTGTTGTGGAGGCGGCCCGCAGTGTCGATAATCACTACGTCGGCACCTTTGGCCACTGCCGACTTCACGCTGTCGTAGGCTACAGAAGCTGGATCGCTCCCCATCTCCTGCTTGATGATATCCACCCCTGCCCGTTCAGCCCAGATAACCAGCTGGTCCACGGCAGCCGCCCGGAAAGTGTCGGCAGCACCGAGCACTACCTTCTTCCCGTCTGCCTTCAACTGCGCGGCCAGTTTACCGATCGTGGTGGTCTTTCCCACACCGTTCACACCCACAACCATTATCACATAGGGCTTTTTACTGAAGTCGAAAGGCTCCTGCTCCACGGCATCGCCCGCAATCAGCGCCTCGATTTCTTCGCAAAGGATGCGGTTTAAATCGGCTGTATTGAGGTATTTGTCGCGTTTCACACGCTCTTCCAGGCGCTCTATTATCTTCACGGTGGTATCTACCCCCACGTCGGAGGCAATCAACGCCTCCTCTATAGAATCGAGCACATCGTCGTCCACAACGCTCTTGCCCATAACGGCATACTGAAGACGGCTCAACAGAGACTGTTTGGTCTTGCCGAGGCCAGCTTCCAGTGCGGCCTTGTCCTCTGCCGCAGTCTGTGCGTCTGTGTTGCGCTTTCTAAAGAAAAAACCCATCTGATAAAACTTATCGGTTAAACGTGTAAAAATACAAAAAAACTGGCGCTTCAGGCGTTTATCTGAATATTAAATCCCTCTGCTACCAAAGGGGCTGCAACCTGCGCAAGGAAATCTGCATCCACCCTCTCTACCCCGGCCACCGGGGTGTCCCGCTCCACGCTGTAGAGCATAACCTCTCGGGGATGCAGTTCACGCACCACTTTGCGCCAGGCATCAAGCGCCTCCGGCGTGGTATTGTCCACCACCGGGCCCTTGACCAGCATAGTCTGCAGCACAAAGTTTCCGTCAAAGGCTTTCATCAGCTCTAAGGTATGCGCCACGGTGTATCCCTTGCGGGGACGGTTCATCACCGCCGCCATATCATCAAGGGCGCAATCTATCTTGAGAATCGGGTTATCCACCCTCTTGAGCGCCTCTACTATTTCCGGCCGGTCGAGGCGGGTAGCGTTTGAGAATACGCTCACCACAGCCTGCGGGAACCAACGGTCGCGAGAGGCGAGCGTCAGTTCGATAATTTCAGGGAAACCGGGATGGAGCGTAGGTTCGCCGTTGCCGGTGAAGGATATCGAATCGATTCCCTGCCCCGCGGCAGCCAGTTCGGCGAATCGCCTCAGGACCGCTTCGCGAACCTCATCAAGGGTGGGCAGGCGGTGGTTTGAGGCACCTCGCCTGAGCCCACCGCACTCACAATATACGCAGTCAAAGGTACACACCTTAGCTTCGCGAGGCAACAGATTGATACCCAGCGAACGCCCTACCCGACGGCTGTGTATCGGGCCGAACACGATATCGTTCCAGAGAAAAGTCGCCATATCTTAAAACAATAAAGACGAAGCCGGCGGCTCCGTCTTATATCAGTATATCTGTGCCTGGCTCAAAAATTAGTTCTGAGTTTTGGCGAAAAATTCTTTAACCTTATCGGTGGGTACGAGCTCCTCCTTGAAGGTGTAAGAGCCGGTACGACCGTTCTTGTCCATACGGATGCATTTAACAACGCTTTTCTGGTCTTTCCTGTCACCGCCGAATGTTGCGACCGCTTTCTTTGCCATAGTATTGCGATATTTATAATGTTACTACTTAATCTCCTTGTGAAGAGTCATCTTGCGCAGATACGGGTTGTATTTCATACGCTCCAACTTGTCGGGAGTATTCTTTTTGTTCTTGGTGGTGATGTAGCGGGACATACCCGGAACACCGCTAGCCTTCTGCTCGGTGCACTCGAGAATCACCTGGACTCTATTACCTTTCTTTCCTGCCATAGCCGTAATTGTTAAACGATTTTAATTAAACCTTTAGCCTCAGCGCGTTTAAGAGTCTCGGCAAGGCCGTTCTTATAGATGGTCTTCATACCGTTGCAAGAGACCTTCAAAGTGATAAACCTGCCCTCTTCCTCAGACCAGAACTTCTTGGTTTTGAGGTTGGGAGCAAATTCGCGTTTAGTGCGTCTGCGGGAGTGGGAAACATTGTTTCCTATCATCCTCTTCTTACCTGTAACCTGACAAACTCGTGACATAATATGCTATTTTTTATTTTTTCTGCTTTTTAAGGGCTGCAAATATCTTGATTTTTAATCAAAAAACCAAATTTTTTATGAATTCAGCACAAACTTGCCTATACGGCGCCATCTGACCCTGCCGTCCGGCTCCTTGGAGAGCCATATTATCGCCGGCGTACCCACGATATGATCTTCAGGGACAAAGCCCCAGTAGCGGGAATCCAGCGAGTTATGACGGTTGTCACCCATCATGAAGAAATAATCCTGCTTGAATGTATATTCGGTTATCTCCTGGCCGTCGATATAGAACCTGCCGCCCTTCTCTTCAAAGTTGTTGTGTTCGTAAACTTCAATTATACGGCGATAGAACGCGATGTTCTCCTTGGTGAGGGTAACTGTAGCCCCCTTGGCCGGAATCCACACCGGTCCGTAGTTGTCACGGGTGAAACCACGGTCGTCAAAGGGGAAAATCATTTTGTATGAATCAAGATAGTCGCCCGGGTAGTTCTCTAAATTGACAGTTGCGCCCACCACATTGGACATCTTTGCCACCACCTTGTGCGCCGCTGTGGTGAGAGTCAGGTTGTGATAACCAGGCAGCTGGGGGTCGTAATGGATCTGATTGCGGTCCACACCGAGCTTCTCCAGCGCCACGCGGCTGATCGGGGTTCCATTGGTAACGACCTTGTAAGTGAGCTGGATACCGTCGTAGACCTTCTGCTGTTCACCGTCGATGTACACCAGACCGCCCTCGATTGTGAGAGTGTCCCCCGGCATACCCACCAGGCGCTTCACATAATGGTCTGTCTTGTCGGCGGGGCGGGTTATCACCGGACCGAATACCTGCTGCGTGTATTCGCGGCCGTTGATACGTACGTGTGCGTAGTAGTCCTCGGCCGGTACGCGCGCCAGTATAGTGTCTCCGTGAGGGAAGTTGAACACGACGCAGTCGCCGCGGCGGATTCCGCGACCCAGTGGCTTGAGCCTGCGATAGGACCATTTGACAGCCTCTGAGTATGACTTCTTGCCGTCAAGCCAGGTATTGTGCGTGAACGGTATCGTGAGCGGGGTCTCGGGAATACGGGGGCCGTAGCGCATCTTGTCCACGAAAAGGAAGTCACCCGTCATAAGGGTGTTCTCCATAGACGAAGAAGGAATCTTGAACGACTGGAAAAAGAAGATATTGACAAATGTGACCACTATCACCGCAAAGATGATGGCATCCAGCCAGTCAAGCAGCAGGTTTGGTTTCTGGCCCTCCTTGCATCTCGGTTTCCAGAAGGTCCAGTTGACCATCTTTGTGACGCACATATCAAAAACAACAATAAGGCCAAGTAACCACCAGTAACTGTGCAACCATATTACCCAAAGGCAGTACAGGATGCCCCAGAAGGCGAACTTGACCCACTTGTTGCGGATGAAGTTTGTTAGAGTCAAAACTATTTGACAGAGTTGATGATTGCCTCGAATGCTGCAGGGTTGTTCATCGCGAGGTCAGCGAGGACCTTGCGGTTGAGGCCTACATTCTGAGCGTGTACGGCACCCATAAACTGGGAGTAAGTCATACCGTGCTGACGGGCAGCTGCGTTGATACGTGCAATCCAAAGGGCGCGGAAAGTACGCTTTTTACCCTTACGGCCGCTGTATGCATAGGTCAAACCTTTCTCATAGGTGTTCTTGGCAACCGTCCAGACATTTTTCCTGGAGAGGAAATTACCGCGGGTCTCTTTCAAGACTTTCTTGCGGCGGGCTCTTGAAGCTACTGAATTTACCGATCTTGGCATAATTTAATGTTTTTTGACAGTCAGCGCCCCTTTGCCGGGGACTTTACAAGCTGAACTTTCGGTTAATAAATGTTTACTTGACCAACAACTCCTTGATTCTCTTCACGTCAACAGAGTCAACGATTGCGAAGTGATCGAGGTTACGTTTCTGCTTCTTGGTCTTCTTTGTGAGAATGTGGCTGTGATAAGCGTGTCTTCTCTTGATCTTACCCGATCCGGTGAGCGTGAAACGCTTCTTTGAACCGGAATTGGTTTTCATTTTAGGCATTTCTAATCTATTTTAAATGTTCATTAAACTCTATTTCTTCTTGACGGGGGCAATCATCATTATCATCCTCTTGCCCTCAAGCTTGGGCATCTGCTCTGCCTTGCCGTATTCCTCAAGCTCGACTGCAAACCTGAGCAGCAGTTTTTCGCCCTGCTCGGAGAACAATATCGACCTGCCCCGGAAGAAGACGTATGCCTTCACCTTGCACCCCTCCTGCAGGAAGCTCTGGGCGTGCTTGAGCTTGAATGCATAGTCGTGCTCGTCGGTCTGCGGGCCGAACCGGATCTCCTTGATGACCACCTTGGAGGCGTTGGCCTTCTGCTCTTTGAGCTTCTTGCGCTGCTGATACTTGAACTTCTGATAGTCAATTATCTTGCAGACAGGCGGAGTCGCTGTAGGTGCTATCTCCACCAAATCGAGCTCCTGCTCGGCAGCCATCGCCAGGGCCTTTGACAAGGGATAAACACCCTGTTCGGGGATATTCTCCCCCACCAGTCTCACTTGCGACGCAGTAATTTGCTCATTTACCCGATGGTCGTCATCGTCTCTCTGCTGGCGACCCTGCATGGGCTTCCGCGGAGCCGGTTTCGGCTTGGGCGGGCGGTAATTTGAGTTTGCTATAGTTGTGTCCTCCTATTTAAGTTCTTCTTTTACTGCG
>CAMKTW010000044.1 GCA_946415795.1 uncultured Bacteroidales bacterium | reverse complement strand
GCTGATATCCGCTATACGCGCATCTACCCGTTTCTTGAAATCTGCCAGAGCCTCAGCCACGGCACTGTTGAGGGCGATCATTGCAGAGGCGCAGTTTGCCTCGCTGCCCACGGCGCGGAACTCAAATCTGTTGCCGGTAAATGCAAACGGGCTGGTGCGGTTGCGGTCGGTATTGTCAATCATGATCTCCGGGATCTCAGGGATATCCATCTTCATCCCTTGCTTACCGGCCATTGACAGGGCGTCGGGATCGGCTTTCTCGATATGGTCCAGCAGCTCTGAAACCTGCTTGCCAAGGAAAGAGGAGATAATTGCAGGCGGGGCTTCGTTTGCACCCAGACGATGTGCGTTTGATGCCGACATGATACTGGCTTTGAGCAGGCCGTTGTGACAATATACACCCATCAGGGTCTCAACTATGAATACTACGAAGCGCAGCGTGTCCTCCTGAGTCTTGCCGGGAGCATGCAGGCGCACCCCGGTATCTGTAGAGAGGCTCCAGTTGTTGTGCTTGCCGCTTCCGTTGATTCCTGCAAAAGGTTTCTCATGGAGCAGGACACGGAATCCATGCTTGCGGGCCACCTTACGCATAAGGCTCATGAGCAGCATGTTGTGGTCAACCGCCAGGTTTGTCTCCTCAAATATAGGAGCCAGTTCAAACTGGTTGGGGGCAACCTCGTTGTGACGGGTCTTGCAGGGGATACCGAGCTCCAGGGCCTGGATCTCAAGGTCTTTCATAAAAGCCTGGACACGGTCGGGGATAGTGCCAAAATAGTGGTCGTCCATCTGCTGGTTCTTGGCAGAGTCGTGACCCATCAGCGTACGTCCTGTAAGGAGCAGGTCGGGACGTGCTGAATATAGTCCTTCGTCAACAAGGAAATACTCCTGCTCCCATCCGAGGGTGCTGAATACCTTTTTGACATTGGGATAAAAATAGTGACAAACATCTGTTGCTGCCACATTCACCGCGTGCAATGAACGTAGCAACGGTGCTTTGTAATCGAGCGCTTCGCCACTGTATGAGATAAACACGGTGGGGATACAAAGGGTGTCGTCTATTATGAACACCGGTGATGTAGGGTCCCAGGCAGAGTAGCCGCGCGCCTCAAAAGTGGAACGGATACCGCCGCTGGGGAACGACGATGCGTCGGGTTCCTGCTGTACGAGCAACTTGCCGCTGAACTCCTCAATCATACCGCCTTTGCCGTCGTGCTCCACAAAGGAGTCGTGCTTTTCTGCGGTACCTTCTGTGAGCGGCTGAAACCAGTGGGTGTAGTGGGTAACATCGTTCTCAGTGGCCCATTGCTTCATTCCGGCTGCAACAGCGTCAGCTACGTCAAGGTCAAGCTGGGCGCCGTTGTCCATCACATCTATCATCTTGTTGTACACCTGCTTGGGCAGATATTTGTACATCTTCTCGCGATTGAATACTTTCTTTCCAAAGTATTCGCTCGGTCTCTCTGCCGGGGCCTTGATGTCGAGCGGTTTCTTCTTGAATGCTTCCGCTACGACCTGGAATCTTAAGTTTGCCATAATCGTTAGTATTAATGTGTTAGAACCATCTTTCTATTCTTTTCAGTGCTTCTTCTGTCTGTTCGTGGGTGCCGAACGCCGTGAATCTTGCATAGCCTTCGCCTGAAGGGCCAAAACCTGCCCCCGGGGTGCATACGACGTGTGCCCTGTTGAGCATCTCTTCAAAAAACCTCCAGCTGGGCATACCGTGAGGGGTCTTCATCCATACATAAGGGGCGTTTGCTCCGCCGTAAACCTCGTAACCGAGGGTGCGGAAGCGCTTCAGCATCAGCTCTGCATTCTGCATATAGTACGCAATGGTCTTGCGCACCTGCTTCTTGCCCTCCGGAGTATAGATAGCCTCTGCCGCGCGCTGGCTCAGGTAGCTGGTGCCGTTGAACTTGGTGCACTGGCGGCGCAGCCACAGAGGGTTAAGCTCTATCCGCTTGCCCTCCAGAGTAGCGGCGGAAACCTCCTCCGGAACTATTGTATATCCGCAGCGCACTCCGGTAAAACCGGCCGTCTTGGAGTAGCTGCGGAACTCTATGGCGCATTTGCGTGCGCCGCGGATCTCGTAAATGGAGTGGGGGATGTCGGGATCCTGGATATATGCCTCGTAAGCGGCGTCGTAAAAAATGAGGGCGTCGTTGTGAAGGGCATAATTAACCCACTTGCGAAGTTCTTCCTTGGATATCACGGTGCCTGTGGGATTGTTGGGATAGCACAGATAAACAACATCCACGCGGCGGCTGGGAATCTCTGGTATAAAGTTGTTCTCTGCGGTGCAGGGGAAATAAACGACGTTTGACCACCGGTCGTGACTGTCTTTCACGCCGGAGCGGCCAATCATAGAGTTGGAATCAAGATAAACAGGGTAGATGGGGTCGGTCACACCTATGGAGTTGTCCCACCGTATGAGCTCCTGGATATTGCCGGTGTCACTCTTGGCTCCGTCGTTGATGAACACCTCGTTTATATCCAGATGGATTCCGCGGGGGAGATAATCGTTCTTGATGATGGCTTCCCGGAGGAACTGATATCCCTGTTCCGGACCATAGCCGCGGAATGTCTCCGCGCGCCCCATCTCGTCGGCCGCCTTGTGTAGCGCCTCAATCACTGCCGGGGCAAGCGGCTGGGTGACATCGCCTGTCCCAAGGCTTATCACATTCACGTTCTTATGCGCCGACTTGAATGCGTTCACCTTGCGGGCAACGTCTGCAAACAGGTAATTGCCAGGCAGTTTGAGGAAATGTTCGTTAACAAGAGCCATATTCTATTTCTCCATCAAAGACAAATTCGGCCGGTCCCGAAAGGTAAACATGGCCGGCGGGCGGATTCCAACTTACATTCAGGTCGCCACCGTCCATAGATATAGTCACCTCCCTGCCGGCACGGGACGTGATGCCTGCAGCCACCGCCGTAGCGCAGGCTCCGGATCCGCACGCCTTGGTGATGCCGCTGCCACGCTCCCAAACCCTCACCCTGATGCATTCCGGAGAGACAATCTGTGCAAATTCTATATTGCAGCGACGGGGAAAAACCGGGTTGGATTCCAGCGCAGAACCGTATTTGCAAATATCCAGAGTGTCCATATCGGTGACAAATATAACAAAATGTGGATTTCCCATTGAAACAAACGTCCCCTTGAACTTAAGTCCGCAGGCTTCAATCTCATTCTCCTTGCACGGAACACCTTCAAATTGTTCGCGGCAATCAAACCTGGGTTCCAGCATATCAACTGTCACTTCCCGCACCTTGTCGGCATCATCTACATCGATCCAGAGGTTTTTTATGCCTGAGCGTGTCTGAAGCCTGATGCACCTCTTTTCGCTCAGCCCCCTCTCATATATATACTTGCCGATGCATCTGGAGGCGTTGCCGCACATATCAGCCTCGCTTCCGTCAGAGTTGAAAATCCTCATACTGAAATCTGCAACGGCGTCATCGGCCTTTTCAATTATAACCAGACCGTCAGAACCGATGCCTTTGTTGCGGTCACTCCACGCCCTTGCCGCTCCCGCTAAATCGGCAATAGGGTATTGCGAGGCGTTGACATAGATGTAGTCGTTGCCCGCCCCCTGCATTTTGGTGAAGTGTATTGTCTGTTTCATTTTGTAAGTTTCCGGTTGCAATGTTAGTAAAGCCGCGTTGTAATCCGCGCGAATCAGTGCAATTAATTAGCATAAATTTGAAACAGAAGTTACTATTGTAAAGCGATCCGCAGTTTTTCCGTAATTTCTTTTTGTGATAGCTTGTATTGGGTCACACATTGATATGGGATATGGCTTATGTTGATATTTAAATGGTGCGACCGGCTCGGAGGGTAATGCTAATAGGTAATTTTGCCCCCGTAAAGGATTAAAAGTATTATTATATGCAGCAAAAGGGTCTTTACAGCAACACATATGAACACGACAGCTGCGGCGTCGGAATGGTGGTGAATATCCACGGAGGGAAAACACATCAACTTGTAGATGATGCACTCAAGGTGCTGGAAAATATGCGCCACCGCGGGGCGGAGATTGGAAAGGACGGCGACGGGGCCGGTATTATGCTCCAGATCCCGCACGAATTCATACTGCTTGCGGGGATTCCCGTGCCCGAGAAGGGCAAATATGCCACCGGACTGGTGTTCCTGCCTAAAGATGAAAAGCGGCAGCAGCAGATCCTGGGAATCATTATCGAGGAGATCGAGCGCGACGGGCTGCAGCTGATGCATCTGCGCCAGGTCCCGACTGTTCCTGAATGTCTTGGTGAGCGGGCACTTGCAACAGAGCCGGATATCAAGCAGATTTTCATCACCGGCGTGCAGGATGACAAGGTGGAAACTTTCCCCCGCACACTCTATGTTCTCAGAAAGCGGATAGAAAAACGCATCAGCGACAAAGATTTCTACTTCTGCTCGTTAAGCAATACCAGCATAGTGTATAAGGGTATGCTCTCCAGTATGCAGCTGCGTGAGTTCTATCCCGACCTGAACAATCCTTATTTTACCAGCGGCCTGGCTGTGGTTCACTCCCGTTTCAGTACCAATACGTTCCCTACCTGGTCTCTGGCGCAACCGTTCCGCCTGTTGGCGCACAACGGCGAGATCAACACCATCCGAGGCAACCGCGGCTGGATGCAGGCCCGCGAGAGCGTGCTCAGCAGCGAGGCGCTGGGCGACATCCGCCAGATATCACCTATCATACAGCCCGGTATGTCCGATTCTGCAAGTCTGGACAATGTGCTTGAGTTTTTCCTGATGAGCGGGATGAGCCTGCCGCACGCAATGGCATTGCTGCTGCCGGAATCATTCAACGACAAGAACCCTATTCCGGAGGACCTGAAGGCCTTCTATGAATACTATTCCATATTGATGGAACCCTGGGACGGCCCCGCGGCTCTGATTTTCTCTGACGGCCGGTTTGCCGGCGGTATGCTCGACCGCAACGGTCTGCGTCCGGCACGTTACACCATAACCAAAAGCGACACGATGGTGGTGGCTTCCGAGGTGGGTGTGATGGATTTTGACCCTACCCAGGTCGTAGAGAAAGGCCGCCTGCAGCCTGGCAAGATATTGCTGATAGACACGCAGGAGGGGAAGATATACTACGATGGCGAAATCAAGCGCACCCTTGCCGCAGAGCACCCTTATCGCCAGTGGCTCTCTACCAACCGTATCCAGCTGGAGAAGCTCCACAGCGGGCGTCACGTGAACAATGCGGTGGACAATCTGGTTGCAAGGGAGCTGTTGTTCGGATATGGCGAAGAGGATATATCTTCTTCAATCATCCCGATGGCTACGACAGCCCAGGAGCCGACCGCTTCAATGGGCAATGACACCCCGCTGGCTGTAATTTCCAAAAAGCCGCAGGTCTTCTTTGATTATTTCCGCCAGCAGTTTGCCCAGGTTACCAACCCCGCCATCGACTCAATCCGTGAGAGCCTGGTAATGAGCCTGGAAGAGTACATAGGCCGCGTAGGCGCCGGTATCCTTAATCCTGACGAGAGCAACTGCAAGATGGTCCGCCTGCCGCATCCGATCTTGAACAATACACAACTGGACCTCTTGTGCAACATCCGCTACAAAGGCTTCAACACCATAAAGCTGCCGATGACATTTACCGGTGACCTGCGTGCCGCTTTGGACAAACTCTGCAAGGATGCAGAACGGAGTGTGGATGAAGGTTACAATTATATTATCCTCTCTGACCGGGATGTTGACCAGACACACATTGCCATTCCGAGCCTGCTGGCCGTATCGGCTGTGCACCACTACCTGATCTCTGTCGGGAAGCGCGTGCAGACCGCCCTTATTGTGGAGAGCGGTGAGATTCGCGAGACGATGCACGCTGCTCTTTTGCTTGGATATGGTGCATCCGCCCTCTGCCCGTATATGGTATTTGCAATACTGGACGATCTTGTTAAGAAGGGCAAGATACAGGAGGACTATTCTACTGCAGAAAAGAACTATATCAAAGCGGTTTGCAAGGGCCTGCTGAAGATTATGGCCAAGATGGGTATCAGCACCATCCGCAGTTATCGCGGCGCCAAGATATTTGAAAGTGTCGGCCTTAGCGAAGATCTGCTGCGTTCATATTTCGGCACCGAGGTCAGCACCATAGGCGGTGCGGGACTTGAAAAGATTGCCGCCGATGCCAAGGCCTTCCACACCCTTGCATTTGCCAGCAAGGAAGACGCGCTGTTGCCTAACCTGGGGCGCTTCCGCTGGCGTCGCGACGGCATCCGCCACGCGTGGAATCCGGAAACTATCGCCACACTGCAGCTGGCGTGCCGCAAAGGGGATTATTCACTGTTCAAGAAATTCACTTCGCTGGCCGACAACAAGACAGAACCGATTTTCATACGCGACTTTATGGGCTTCAAGTCAAATCCCATTCCAGTTGACGAAGTTGAACCTGTAGAGAGCATTGTAAAGCGGTTCGTGACCGGCGCCATGTCGTTTGGCGCGCTCAGCATAGAGGCGCACGAGACTATTGCCCTTGCAATGAATAAACTCGGAGCAAGAAGCAACACCGGTGAAGGCGGAGAAGATTCGCAGCGGTTCCACAGCGATGTGGATGGGGTGAGCCTGAGCAGCAAGACCAAGCAGGTCGCATCCGGCCGTTTCGGGGTCACCACTGAGTATCTGGTCAATGCAGAGGAGTTGCAGATCAAAGTGGCCCAGGGCGCAAAACCGGGCGAAGGCGGCCAGCTCCCGGGTTTCAAGGTTAACGAGATCATAGCCAAAACCCGTCACTCAATACCCGGTATTTCTCTCATATCGCCGCCGCCCCACCACGACATCTATTCAATTGAGGACCTGGCACAGTTGATTTTCGACCTGAAAAATGTCAACCCGAAGGCCAAGGTCAGTGTAAAGCTGGTTTGTGAAAGCGGAGTCGGCACAATTGCGGCCGGCGTTGCCAAGGCAAAGGCAGATCTGATTGTGCTCAGCGGTGCAGAGGGCGGTACCGGCGCCAGCCCCGCCTCAAGTATGCGTTTTGCCGGTATCCCGCCCGAGATTGGCTTGAGCGAAGCTCAGCAGACGCTTGTGCGTAACGGTCTGCGTGGTCAGGTACGCCTGCAGGTCGACGGCCAGATCAAGACTGGCCGTGACGTGATTCTGATGGCGCTGCTCGGTGCCGACGAATTCGGATTCGGTACGGCTGCACTGATAGTGCTCGGGTGTGTGATGATGCGCAAGTGCAACCTGAATACCTGCCCGATGGGCGTTGCGACTCAGGATGCTAGACTCCGCGAGCATTTCCAGGGCAAGGTTGACCATCTTGTCAATTATTTCACCTTTATGGCGCAAGAGGTCCGCGAATATCTGGCAGAGCTGGGTCTGAAGAGTGTGGACGATGCCATCGGACGGACCGACCTGATTGAAACCCAGGCTTCTCCGCTGGACTTTGGCCGCCTGCTGTATCAGGAGAAAGGGACGCTGCACCACACCACCGACAACCCTTATGTATTGGATGATGTGCTTGACCAGAGGCTCATAAAAGCCTCCGGAAATGCCATCGGGCGTGGAGAAGAGATCACCCTTGACTTTGCAATCAAGAATACCGACCGCGCCGTCGGCGCAATGCTCTCCGGCGTGATAGCAGCTAAATATGGCAACGACGGTCTTGCAGAGGATACTGTCAGCGTCAAGTTCAAGGGCTCTGCCGGACAGTCGTTCGGAGCTTTCCTTGCCCACGGCGTCTCTTTCAAGCTGGAGGGTGAGACCAACGATTATTTTGCTAAAGGTCTCAGCGGCGGCCGCATTGCGATCCTGCCACCTATGCGCAGCAACTTCCCGGCAGAAGACAATATCATAGCGGGCAACACCGGTCTCTATGGCGCCACCTCCGGCGAGCTTTATGTCAACGGAAAGGTGGGAGAGAGGTTTGCCGTGCGCAACTCGGGTGCAATAGCCGTCATTGAAGGTGCCGGAGACCACTGCTGCGAATATATGACCGGCGGCCGTGTGGTTGTGCTGGGCGAGACCGGACGCAACTTTGCAGCCGGTATGAGCGGCGGTGTGGCCTACGTATGGAACAAGAAGGGTGATTTTGACTATTTCTGCAATATGGATATGGTAGAAATCAATCTGGTAGATGATGCACAGTACCGTAAGGAGCTGCACGAACTCATCCGCCAGCATTATCTGTATACCGGCTCCAAGCTGGCCCGCACGATGCTCGACGACTGGCAGCGTTATGCCGACGAATTTGTCCAGATAGTGCCTATAGAATACAAACGCGTGCTGCAGGAAGAGCAGATGCGCAAACTGCAACAGAAGATTGCAGAAGTTCAGCGTGATTATTAATTGAATTATCTAAGGATTGCTACTATGGGAAATCCTAAATCATTTATGGAGGTTGCCCGGCAGGAAGCCGGCTACCGTCCGATACACGACAGAGTACACGATTTTGGAGAGGTGGAGCAGACTCTCAACTCCAAGGACCGCCGCCTTCAGGCATCTCGCTGTATGGATTGCGGAGTCCCTTTCTGCCACTGGGCGTGTCCCCTTGGCAACAAGGCGCCGGAGTGGAACGACGCCCTTTTCAAGGGGGACTGGGAGCTTGCATACAGGCTGCTTTCTTCCACCAATCCATTTCCGGAATTCACCGGTAGGGTTTGTCCCGCATTGTGCGAAAAGGCCTGTGTGCTGAACCGGTTCAACCACGAACCTGCTACTAACCGGGAGAATGAGGCGGCCATCACGGAAACCGCTTTCCGCGAGGGGTTTGTCCCGGTACGCCACCCTGAGAGAAATGGCAGGAAGGTGGCTGTCATCGGCGCAGGCCCGTCAGGGCTTGCCGCCGCAGAATCCCTTAATATGAAGGGGTACACTGTTACGGTCTTCGACAAGAACGAGGCTCCAGGCGGACTGCTGCGCTACGGTATCCCCAACTTCAAGCTTAACAAGGCTATCATCGACCGCCGTGTGGATATACTCAATCAAGAAGGTATAGAGTTCAACTGCGGGGCGGCTGTAGAGTGCGACGCCGCCTTTGCCGCAAAGTACGATGCTGTGGTAATAGCGACAGGTACTCCCGTAGCGCGCGACTTGAAGGTGCCCGGACGTGAACTGAAGGGAGTTCACTTTGCACTGGAGATTCTCTCGCAGCAGAATCGTGTGTTGGCCGGGGTGGAGTTCTCCAAAGAGGAGCGTATCACCGCAAAGGGCAAGGACGTCCTGGTTATAGGCGGTGGCGATACCGGCTCCGACTGCATCGGTACGGCTCACCGTCAGGGCGCTCTCAGTGTCACTCAGATAGAGATTATGCCGCGCCCTGTTGACGGTCCCGACGACCCCGCCAACCCCTGGCCAAACTTCCCGCGCACTTTTAAGACCACATCTTCTCACGAAGAGGGGTGTACCCGCCGCTGGAATATCAACACGCTTGAATTCCTTGGCGAGGATGGTAAACTGACAGGTGTCAGGGTCCAGGAAATTGACTGGAAACCAAATCCGGAAGGCGGTCGCCCCATAATGGTTGAAAAGGGCAAGCCAGAAATCATCAAGGCGGAACTGGTGCTTCTCGCAATGGGTTTCTTCAAACCGGAACATTCCGGATATCCGGATAATGTCTTTATCTGCGGTGATGCCGCCAACGGCCCGTCGCTGGTGGTGCGCGCCCTCGCAAGCGGTCGCGACGCTGCAGTCAAAGTGGATAAATATCTGAACAGTTAATATGGCTTCTACCAAATATATTTTCGTTACCGGCGGTGTGGTCAGCAGCCTGGGCAAGGGTATAATATCTTCTTCCATAGGTAAGTTGCTGCAGGCACGCGGATACAAGATCACCATCCAGAAATTCGATCCTTACATAAACATCGACCCCGGCACCCTCAACCCATACGAACACGGTGAGTGTTATGTTACGGCCGACGGTATGGAGACAGACCTCGACCTGGGTCACTACGAGCGTTTCACCGGTATCCGCACCACCCGCCATAACTCCGTCACTACCGGCCGCATTTATAAGGCTGTGATTGACAAAGAGAGGAGCGGGGAATATCTGGGCCATACTATCCAGGTGGTGCCGCACATCACTGACGAGATC
>CAMKTW010000043.1 GCA_946415795.1 uncultured Bacteroidales bacterium | reverse complement strand
AATCTGGTCCTGCGCCACCAGAATCTTCTCTTCGTACTCTTTAAGTTCTGCGGTGATGTAGCGCTCTGCGCCGACCAGCGTCTGCTTGCGGATCCAGCCGGCCGGCACAAGGTCCTTATAGGTATTGCGCACCTCCAGATAGTAGCCGAATACGTTGTTGTAACTCACCTTGAGCGATGCGATACCGGTGGCGTCGCGCTCCCGCTGCTGTATGTCGAGCAGGATGTTCTTGCTGTTTTCCAGGATGTTGCGATAATCATCCAGTTTAGCATCGACACCGGCGGCGATAACTTCGCCCTTGCCAACCTGCTGCGCGGTATCGGCCTTTATGGTGGCTGCAATACGTTGTGAAAGCGCCTTCAGTGCGTCAAGCCTGCCAATATGCGACTCTATGGCCGCCTCGCCGCGTCCAAGCTCGATTATGTCGCCTATCATCTCCAGGCCCCTGCCCATCTGAAGCACCTCACGTGGCAATATCTTGCCCGCAGCGGCGCGGGAGACTATCCTCTCCAAATCACCGACATCAGCGATTCGGTCGCGGATTGCAGAACAAAGCTCGCACTTGTCGTAGAATGCCTGAACGACATCGGCACGGGCCTTTATCGCTGCCGGGTTCTTGAGGGGAATCGCCATCCATTCCCGCAGGCGGCGGCTGCCCATCGGAGAACGGCAGCTGTCCAGTATGCCTATCAGGGCGGCGCCCTCAGGCGACATCGGCTGCAAGACCTCCAGGGAGCGCATAGTAAAGCGGTCTATCCACATAAACTCGCCGCTGTCTATGCGGCCCAGGGTGCGGATATGGGAGATGTCCTTGTGCTCGGTAATGTCAAGATAGGCCATCACAGCCCCGGCAGCCGTTATGGCAAGGGGCATATCCTCCACCCCGAATCCCTTCAAAGAATCGGTCTCGAACTGCTTTATGAGTTTCTTGTATGCGGTGTGATATACAAACGCCCAGCTGTCAACCGCAGTGACATAGGCCTTCTCGGCGAAACGCTGCTTGAAGCCATCTTCAAACCCCCTCTCCAAAAGAACCTCCTTTGGGGAGAAATCGGCCAGCAGTAAATCCACAAGCTCAAGCGACCCTTGAGCTACACGGAATGTACCTGTGGAGATATCCAGGAATGCCGCTCCGGCCATATCTTTCTCAAAATAGAGCGCACAAAGCCAGTTGTTCCTGGTGGCGTCAAGCAGCGCCTCGTTGTAGTTCACGCCCGGCGTGACAAGTTCCGTTACACCGCGCTTCACCAGCTTCTTGGTCAGTTTAGGGTCCTCCAGTTGGTCACAGATAGCCACCTTATAGCCCGCCGCCACCATCTTGGGGAGGTAGATGTCTATGGCGTGATGCGGAACCCCGGCCAGATTCGTATAGCTGCCGGCACCGCTTGCCTTGCGGGTCAACACCAGCCCCAGCACCTTGCTCACAATCACGGCATCCTCCGCAAATGTCTCGTAAAAATCACCCACGCGGTAGAATAAAATGCTGTCCGGGTACTGCGACTTGATTTCGTAGTACTGCTGCATCAAAGGTGTATTTTTATCGCCCGCCATATACTCACAAAAGTACCAAAAAAACGTCTATATTTGTAATAGCGATGAAAGTAAAAGCCAAAAAGAGCCTGGGGCAGCACTTCCTCACAAACGAGGGCATTGCGCGGCGTATTGCCGAGGCCCTGATAGTGAATGACGGTGACAGACTTAATACCCTGGAGGTCGGCTGCGGCACAGGCGCGCTCACAAGACACCTGTTGCAGCGCGGCGACATCTGCCTGAAGGGCATAGAAATAGACGATGAATCTATAGAATACCTGCGCGAAAACCTCCCGGCGATAATGCCCGGCCTCTATGCCGCCGACTTTCTTAAGGCCGACCTGCGGAAGATATTCCCAGAAGGTGACTTTGCCGTGATTGGCAACTTCCCCTACAACATCTCATCACAAATCTTCTTCAAGATCCTGGAGTACCGCGAAAGCGTGCCCCAGGTCGTGGGAATGCTGCAGAAAGAGGTCGCGGAGAGGCTCGCCAGCGGCCCCGGAAACAAAAGCTACGGCATCCTGTCGGTGCTGCTGCAGGCCTGGTACGACATAGAATACCTCTTTACAGTGGGCGAACACGAATTCTCCCCGCCCCCCAAGGTAAAATCTGCGGTAATACGGCTGCGGCGCAACAGCCGCACTGAACTGGGCTGCGACGAAGCCAGATTCAAGACTGTGGTCAAGACCGCCTTCAACCAGCGCCGCAAAACCCTCCGCAACAGCCTTAAACCGCTTGGCGTTGAGCCTCCTGCCCAATACGCCGGCCTGAGGCCGGAACAGCTCTCTGTTGAAGATTTCATTACTCTCAGCAAGAGCCTGGAACAATAAAAAACCCCGGGCCACTAAAGCCCGGGGCTATTATTTTTGAGAAATCTATATTCTAATAGAACTTTCCTCTGTAATCTTTGACATCAGCCTCCTGTGCTACGATGTCGGTAAGGGAACGAAGCATAGCAGCGGATGTCTGGGCCTCTCTGTTTACAGCATCTGCCTCTGTGTAATACTCTCCGGTGGTGGCGTCTTTCACCTCGAAGAAATAAATACCGTATAAACCCTTCACGGGACCGTTGACTTTACCGGGTTCTGCCAACGAAACTGCACCTACAAGCGCAGGCTCCAGGCTCATATCCCTGGTGTTAAAGCTGATACCGTCGCGATGGCTTACTGTGGTTTCGAATTTCTCTGCCAGGGCCTCCAGCGACTCGCTGCCGCTGACCTTGGCGGCCGCCTCTTCTGCCAGGTTGTCAACCTTCTTGCGGTTGATGAGTTCCATTGTAATGTTATCTTTAACATCTTCCAAGGCCATATTACCCTCTTTACGTGCCTTTGTAACTGCAGCTACAAAATAGTACTTGTTGTCAACGGTTATCACGTCAGATACGGAACCCTCTTTGGTCTTGCTGTCAAATACCCAGTGAACCACGTTACGGGCATTTTCAACAGCACCGATGCGACGGGTGTCGAGGGTAACATTCGGCTGGGGGGTAACCGGGAGATTCTCTTCCTTGACAATCTCTGCAAACTTCTCATATTTGCCGGATGAGCGGTCTGCCAGATCTGCCGCCTTCATGTTGAAATCGCGGAAAGAATTGTCTGAAGGGTTGATATTCTTGCGAAGGTAAGCGAGCTTGACCTTATCTTTGGGGGCGTCTGCATCATCTACCTTGATTACTGCAACCATCTGGTATGCATCGATGTCAATGATCTTGGCTTCGCCCTTCTTCATAGAGAACGCCTCGCCAAAGAAGCCCATATTGTTGGCTTCGAGATTGTCCATTGTAACCCATCCGCCTTTAGAAAGCTCGTCGCTGGTGCCATTCTTGCGGACTGCGGCAAGCAGGGAGTCTGCTACGGCCCTGTCTGCGGCGGGGAACACCTTGAAAGAGAAATCAACCCTGTCGGGCATCTGCCTGTGCTCTACGACACGGACTGCAGTAAACGCCTCCGGGGTCTCTTCAACGGGGCTTATGCTGCCGCTGCCGCCAAATGCATAATCTGCAAAAACATCGGGAAGCTCCTCTTTGCTGAAGTACTTGTCTTCCCAGCGGCGGTCAGAATTGAGGGCGACAAAGTTCTTGAGGTTTTCTGCCTGGGCAAACTGCTCATAGAGTCCATCGAACTCAACCCTGGCAGCTTCAATATCCTCCTGGCTGGGAACAACCTCGAACATTACATATTCAATGTCGCGGTTTGCGGGCTGGACAAAGAGGCTCTTGCGGTCGTTAAAGAATTTATTTACCTCCTCGTTGGTGATCTTGATGGTAGAATCAGCACCAAAGCTTACAGGCACCACAAAGAAGTCGATATCTTTGGTGGTGTTGCCCTCTGCAATGGCACGCTCCAGCTGGGACGCATTCAGCGTTGCACTGTTGCGCAATGCCGAGTAATATTTGCTGTACATCTGCTGGGCGTAAACCTGCTCTTTCAGATAATCCCAATACTTGCGGGATACGCCGCTCTCGTCCAGATCCATCTGGGAAATAAATTCCTTGACAGCCTCTGTGCTGAACTGACCGTTCTCATCCACGAACATACGCTGCTGGGAGATGAGGGGCGAAGCAGTTTCACCCTGAAGCAGGCCTACCATCTCGGCATCCTCTACGGTATAACCAGCCTTCTTGATTTTGGGGAAGAATACCTTCTGGTTGAACAGCTGGTTCCAAGTCATCTCACGAATCTGGTTCTGAGCCTCTTCGCTGCTGGCATTACCGCCGTTGAGGGCGTTCATCAACTGGGTGTTCTGCTCCAATGCGGTGTAGTACTCCCGGTATGAAATGGATTTGCCATTCATCTTGCCCACGTTGTTCTCTTTTGACATACTCTGCAAAGTTGACCCTAGAGTGTTGGGGTCAATGATAAACGACAGCAGTGCTATCGCAATCAGGATAGAAATAAGAATTCCGAGTTTTACACGGATTTTCTCCAATACGGCCATATCAGTATTTTTTAGTTTTTTGCATCAATAATCCAATACCCTGAAAGAAAATAGGGGTATTAGCGCGCAAAATTAGAAAAAATTATTTAATCCGAGGCATCGGACCTACAAAATTCACCGTATCAAGGTAAAATTTAGTAGAATCGTTAACTACCCTTCCGAAAGAATCAAACGGCCTTTTAATGGTAGACCGGTTGGCCCTCTGGTCGCAAGTCATACCGTATCCCTGAAGTTTTCCCTGCGGGGATGTCATCACAACATAACAGTCGGTATAGATCTGCTCCTTCTGTTTGTCCCAGTAAACGGTATCGGTGATGATACGTTCGCCTTTGATATGATTGAGGATATTTACGTTGCCGTATGCCATCCAGTCGTCTTTGCGGGAGGTTGTGGTGTGCTCCGCGCCTGCCGCAACAAGCTGCGACTCCAGAAGGCCGTCTTCGTTATAGACGTAAACCTCAAAACCTTCGCTGTAAACCTCTTTGGTGATCGGGACAGAATCCTGTTCGTATCTGTAGGTATCCATCGCGCGGGTGCGCATCTGCATCGTGAGATCGGCCTTGTTGTATTCCATAGCCTTCATCCCGCGCACACTCTGCACCGGCGTCACCCGCCAGTCAATAGATGCTGGCTGCGGATCCTCCCTGCAGGATATCATCAGCATTGCAACACATAAAAAGAGAGGTAGAGACAGAACTCTGGCTGCCTCTACTCTCTTAACTATGTTGTTATAACGTTTCGTCTTATTTTGCTGTTCTTACGGTGGTGACGTCGCGCAGCGGACCGCAAGAAACGGTGTAGCTCTGGCCGTCGGTCAAGTCGTACATAAATGCATCTGCCTTGTTGGGGAAATATGCGGCGTACTGACCTGCCAGTGCGTTGGCCTCCGAGGTGAGGCTGGGATCGGCAGCCTTGGCTTTGTTCACATAGTCGTAAGCCACCCAGAAGTGTGCGTGAGACTCAACCTCGTTGCCGCCGCAGCGGGCAGTCCCCCAGATGGTTCCAATCAGAAGGTATGCCTTGCCCTTGTAGTCGTCGGAAAGCTCAGCGGCTTTCTTGGCTGCGGCGATTGCACCGGCATTGTTGTTAGCTTTCTTGTAGTTGTAAGAGCCCAGCTCAAAGTAATAGCTTGCCAGCTGTGCCGCATCGCCTGCATCGCAAGTATTGATAGCTTCCTGGAGGAACTTGACTGCCTTGGCGCTGTCGTCCTTGCGGGAATACAGCTTGTAAAGCAGGTATGCGCTGCCGGAGGAGGGATCCTTTGAGTAGAGCGACTCAACAGCCTTGAGATAGAGTTCGCTGTCCAGGCAATCTGCGCTGCTGAGCATCTTGACAACGCCGTGGAGGGTCTCCTCGTCGTCGGGGTTAGCTTCGTAGCGGGGGGCGAGAAGTTCCAGCAGGTTGTCGCAGCTTGCAATACCGCTGTTCATAAAGAGGGTCTCGACATCTTTCTGTGCCTTGCGCAATTTCTGGTCATCTTTGGTGGTAAGCGAAGCGTTGATAGCCTCTGTGATGGATGTGTAGTCTGCCATTACCTGCTCTGCATCCATAGCACCGGAGGTGAAAAGATTGGTTGCAGATTCCATCAGTTTCACGTACACCAGGTCGCTGGCCTTTAAGCCGGTGTTGATGAAGATATCCTTATACTGGTCGTAAACGGCCTTGGGGTTCTTCTCGTTCCAGCGGAAGTTGTTGATATCGATTGCCTTGTTGTTCAGGGCAGAGACTGCGTTCTTGGGATAGTTGGCCACGCGCTGGTCGTAGAGCTGCATAAGGGTGTCCAGATAACCTTCGCGGGCTTTGGCATCCTTTGTTTTCTTATATGCCCAACGCATCAGCTTCTGACCGTCAATCAACATATTCTGGCTCGCTGTAACGGGACAGAGGGTGTAAGCCTGACGCCAGGGACCGAAAGCCTCCTCCATATTGTTCTGCTTTACGTACTCCAGGTAATATGAGAGATACTTTACACATTCGGCACTGTCAGGTCCGAATTTGCCCTGTGCGAATGCGTTCAAGGTGAACATCACCGCAAACATTGTTATCAAAATCTTTTTCATAGTGTAAAGTTGTTATTATGTTATCTGTATAGTGATTTGTGGAACCATAAGTCAAACAGATTCAGGCCCACGTTTATCTTCACATAGTTCTCTAATACCAAATTGTTTGCCAAAGTGCCGTTCCGGCCCAATTCTACACTTAACGCCAGCGACGTATACCGGTTGTTGAATGGAAATCCTGCCCCGAATGTGATACCGTAATTATTTATGGGTATGCCATTTACGGCAAGATATCCCTGATTGTAGAAAACTCCGGCGCGGTATGTTATATTTTTTGCATAATGACGGATGTCATACTTATTGGGAGTAATTTCTCCTCCCAGGCGGAACTGCTGCGAGCGGCGTGTGGTCACATCTATGCCGGGGGCGTTTGTGAAAACGTTCTTGCTCCAGTCCTGCATTATGTAGTCAAATCCGAACATCCATTTATCGGTTTTGCGCAAGGTGAATCCTGCACCCACTTCGGCCGGTATATGGTAGTCCAGTTTGGTTGTGGCTGTTGCTATGGTATCCAGCGAATTTGAGGTGGAGGCGACGGTAAGGTCTGTATAATCGCCGCCCATCTTGCTGCCTATCTTGTAGGTGGCGCCAAGGGTCAGTGCCAGGTCGGGCTTTATCCTGACGGTATATTGCACCCCGGCCTTTGCACCGAAGCCGCGGGAGACGCTGCTCCAGGAGCGTGCTATCTGGCGGTAATGCGTGTTGGTGGTGAAATCGGCAGAAGACGAGTGGATGGTGTTGCCAAGGTAATACAGACCGTCCACACCTATGCTCAGATTGTCTGTTATGCTCCAACCGGCGCCCAGGACAAGCTGGTAGGTGCCACCCTTGCCCATCTTATCATACTCTACATCGCCCATCTCGAGAAGTACTTCGTCGGCACGCTCGCGCGATACGAACTCGTAGCCGGTGGTTGCGAAAGGCATCAGGCCAGCCTTGAAGGCGATTCTGTTGGACAGAGGGAGAGAAACCAGTATGTGGTGGATGTTGAAAATATTGTTCACGGAGAGGAGTTTTCCGCTGCCGGTACTCTCTGTGGACGTGGAGGCATCAGCGGAGTAGAAAATATTCTTCTGGGTAACGCCGAAATCGAGCATAAAGGCCCTGTTCTCACGGGCTGTGACAGCGGCGGGGTTAACCCAGTTGATATATGCGCTGTTGCGGTCACCTATCGCTATACCGCCCATCGCCAGGGAGTTCTGCCCGCCGAGGGTCTCCAGGTTGCCTATACCATACATAGAATAGGGAGAGAAAGTATCGTAAGCGACGTCGGCCTGTGCCTGCAGACGCTCCGGCATAAGTATGGCTAAAGCGGTAGCCAGCATTGCGGTAAATAGTCGTATGTACAGCTTGTTCATCTTATACCATTGCTATTTGGGCAAGTGCATCCAGCACCAGGTTCTCAACAACGACAACCTTATCCTTGAGTCCGGCGGCAAAAACCGGAGCATCCCCGCCGGTGAGAATCACCTTCCGGTGCGGATGAGCGCGCATATACCCCTCGATTTCAAACTTTATGCCGAGTATATTGCCCGACGCCAGCGCTGTGTCAAGGTCGTATCCCACCTCGGATATCGTATTGATATCCCCCTTTGCAAGAATTGTCTGTGGTTCGCAAAGCGGTATCTTACCTGTGAAGTGGCTGAGGGCGCGGTAACGCATATTCAATCCCAGGGATATGGCGCCCCCGACATAGTGACCCTTGTCTATGAACTCCACGGTGGTGGCAGTACCAAAGTCAAACAGCAGAATGTCCTCCTGAGGCATCAGTATGCAAGCCTGCAGTATAGCAGCCATACGGTCGGCTCCCATACCGTCCGGCATATTGTCAAGATACTTGTAAATAGCCGGACCGCACGCAACCTGCTCCCTGACAAAATCTACATTGAAATCGATGAATCTGCGGCAACGTGTTTTAAGATGCTCCCTGAGGGAACGGTCTTCGCTGCGTACGGAGGCCAGCACTATCGTATCGTATCCGCTGCCAGTCTTTGCCTGCAGGTCGGAAGGGTCTTCAAAGCGCTGTACAGATTTTTGCGACAGGGCCTCATAACTGGCCACTTTGCAGGAGGTGTTGCCAATGTCAATTACCAGATTCATTTTCAAAAGTGTCGAACAGCAAAGTTAGCATTTCTTGCAATAATTCCACCGCTTTTTTCACACTGGTTACATTTTCGCATTTGACAAACAGTGAATTAGGCCGCTGGATGAGTTGATATTTGCGCCCCGAGTGCTGTATATGATTCAAAATGCCGCCAAAAATCCGGCTGCTGTAATAAGTTGAATTCTGATTGGAGACAAAGTAGGCCGTCATACCGCCGTTCTTGAGGATAATCTTCTCAAAGCCTAGTTCCATCGCGGCCTGGCGCAGCCTCACAATATTTATCAACTCCTCCAGCTGATGAGGGACAGGGCCGAACCTGTCTGTCATCTCCATTACGAAACCGTCTATCAGGGATGCACTTTTCATATTGTCCAACTCCCTGTACAGGCGCATCTTCTCCTTTGGCACATTAATATAATCGTCAGGGATACAAGCCTCTATATCGGTATCTATATAACAGTCGGAGACCCAGCCGCCGGCAATCAGGCCGCCTGTGTCCGGCGTGCTGTCCTCTATCTCCATCTCGCCCCTGAGTTCGCTCATAGCCTCGGAGAGTATCTTCTGATAGGTTTCAAATCCCATTTCGTCTATGTAGCCGCTCTGTTCCGCCCCCAGGAGATTTCCTGCGCCTCTTATGTCCAGATCCTGCATCGCAATGTTGAATCCGCTGCCAAGGTCACTGAAGGTCTCGATGGCGTTCAGGCGGGCGCGGGCATCATCGGTAAGGATTTCCCGGGAAGGGACTATCAGGTAACAGAAGGCCTTTTCGTTGCTGCGTCCGACCCTCCCGCGAAGCTGATGCAAATCGCTCAGGCCAAAATTCTGGGCACGGTTTATCAGCATCGTATTGGCATTGGGGATATCCACACCATTCTCCATTATGGTTGTAGAGACCAGGATGTCGTAGTCTCCGTCCATAAAATCCAGGATCTTTTTCTCCAGAACAGTCGGCTCCATCTTGCCGTGAGCCACGCAAATCCTCGCCTGGGGACATATCTGCCGCAGGTTGTCGGCCACAGCATCTATATCCTCTACCCTGTTATGGATGAAGAACACCTGGCCGCGACGCTCAAGTTCAGTTTCAATGATTTCCTTAATAACTTTCCCATCATAATCTATTATCTCGGTATGGATAGGGATACGGTTTGGCGGAGGGGTCGATATTATAGATATGTCACGCGCTCCCAACAGTGAGAACTGCAGGGTACGGGGAATCGGAGTGGCGGTCAGGGTAAGGGTATCCACGTCCTTGCGGATCATACGCATCTTCTCCTTTGCACTCACCCCGAACTTTTGCTCCTCATCTATTATCAGTAATCCTAAATCCTTGAAAATTATCTCCTTACCAAGAATGCGATGGGTTCCTATAAGGATGTCGATTTTACCTTCACGCAACCGTTTAGCTATGTCGCGCACCTCTTTGGCAGTTTTGAGGCGGCTGATAGATT
>CAMKTW010000042.1 GCA_946415795.1 uncultured Bacteroidales bacterium | reverse complement strand
AGGCCATCGTAGGGTTGCTGATAGTCGCAGTTATCTCCTTCCTATTCACCACGGTGGCGGCAAATGCCATAGCGATTGTAGGCACCAACCCGGTGAGCGGAATGACCATTATGACACTGATTATCACCGCCCTGGTTCTGGTAGCCTGCGGGCTTAAGGGGAATTCCGGGATGGTGGCGGCGCTGCTTATTGGCGGCGTGGTCTGCACCGCACTCTCCACAGCAGGCGGCTTTATCACCGACCTCAAGATCGGCTACTGGATTGGCACGACTCCGGCAAAGCAGGAGGGATGGAAGTTCCTCGGCGTGCTGGTGGCTGCAGCCACTGTGGCCGGCGTAGTGATCCTGCTCAACAAGACATACGGCTTTGTGGGAGAAGATGCCTTGGTGGCACCCCAGGCCAATGCGATGGCGGCCGTGATACAACCTATGATGGAGGGCGGCAGCGCCCCCTGGCTGATGTACGGCTTGGGCGCGGTAATCGCCATCCTGCTCACGATCTTCAAAGTGCCCGCACTCGCCTTCTGCCTGGGGATGTTCATCCCCATAGACCTCAACCTCCCGCTGCTGGTGGGCGGTGCAATAAGCTGGTATGTGGGCAGCCGCAGTAAAGACAAGGCCCTGAACGCTGCGCGTCAGGAGAAAGGTACGCTCATAGCATCCGGATTCATTGCCGGCGGCGCCCTGATGGGTGTGGTGAGCGCGATCCTCAAATTCGCAAACGTTGACTGGTTCCTTACTGACTGGAACGCAAGCTGGGGTGAGGCGATCGCCATCATACCCTACCTGCTCATCATCATATATATGATATGTTCATCTATGAAAGCTAAAAGCGAACAATAATGGAAAAGATACTTGACAAGTTTTTGAGATATGTGTCGTTTGACACCCAGTCGTGTGAAGAGAGCGAAAGCCAGCCCTCTACTGCCAAACAGCTGAAACTTCTTGAGCAGCTCCGCAGCGAGCTGGAGAGTCTCGGGATTGAGGCGACCCTGGATGAGTTTGGCTATGTTATGGCATCCATCCCGGCAAATACAGGCAAGAAGATACCCAGAATAGGCTTTATTGCCCACGTGGATACCTCTCCCGACGCTCCCGGCAACGACATCAAGCCCCAGATTATTGAGAAGTACGATGGTGGAGACATCACGCTCGGCGACGGCAAGGCACTCCGGGTGAGCGAATTCCCGGAAATGACACAATACAAAGGCCAGACCCTGATCACCACCGACGGCACTACCCTTCTGGGGGCCGACGACAAGGCGGGCGTAGCGGAGATTATGTGCGCGGCGGAATATATTGTGAACCACCCGGAATTTGAGCACGGCGAAATAAGAATAGCCTTTACTCCGGATGAGGAGATCGGTCGCGGCGTGGTAAAATTTGACGTGAAAAAATTCGGCGCGGACTTTGGCTACACAATGGACGGAGGGATGATTGGAGAACTTGAATATGAGAATTTTAACGCCGCAGGCGCAAAGATTCACGTAGCGGGCCGCAACATACATCCAGGGTACGCCAAGGGCAAGATGATCAACGCGTGCCTTGTGGCTATGGAACTGAATGCGATGCTGCCGGTGGAGCAGCGTCCGGAATTCACCCAGGGCTACGAAGGATTCATCCATCTGACCAGTTTCAAAGGTGTGGTGGAAGAGGCAGATATGAGTTACATTATCCGTGACCACGATGCCGCCAGGCTGGAGACAAAGAAAAAGGTTATTCAGGAGGCTGTCAACTTTATCAATGCCAAGTACGGCAACATAGTCACCGCCGATATCAAGGACCAGTACCGCAATATGCGGGAGATGGTGGAGCCCCACTTCCACATTGTGGAGAACGCAATGAAGGCGATGGAGATGGCTGGCATCAAGCCCAGGGTGCAGCCTATCCGCGGCGGCACGGACGGAGCCAACCTCTCTTTTATGGGTCTCCCCTGCCCCAACATTTTCGCCGGCGGCCACAATTTCCACGGGAAACTGGAGTTCGTGCCGCTGGAAAGTATGGAAAAAGCCACAGAAGTGATCTTGAATATAATCAAACTCTACGCCGGAGCATGATGTCCAGACGACTGCTGATATTTGCGACTTTGGTGCTGATGCTGCTCTCCTGCCGCACAGCCCGGCTCCAGACAGCCCGCTCTGGCCCGCAAGCCGGGAGGGATACTGTATTCTCCCTGACCCTCATTGGCAGCGAATGTACGTTTGCCGACCACGCCGACTATGGCTTTTACATCCCCTCCACGGCGACCACGATACGCGGGGTGATGGTGTTCCAGCACGGCTGCAGCCAGGAAGAGTTCGGCCTCAGCCGCCACTGCGACGTTCAATACCAGGCACTGGCCCGCAAGTGGAATCTGGCTATAGTGGAGACTAATATTTTTGGCCTTTGCGACGTATGGGCATCCCCCTCCAACGGCAGTTACGCTGCGCTGATACTGGCATTGACCAAGGCGGCGAAAAGAACCTCCCATCCTGAATTACCCGGCGCGCCCTTCCTGCTCTGGGGTCATTCCGGAGGTGGATTCTGGACCCTCTCCATGCTGCATGAACATCCCGAACGGATAATAGCCGCTGTATGCTATTCTGCCGCGTGGGACCCGCGGTGGGAGTATCCCGCTGCCGCTTACGACGTACCGGTGATTTTCCGTCACGCCGGACCCGGCGAGGGGGCAGACAACATCCCCGCCACCGCCATTCATTCGTTCGCACATTTCCGCTCCCACGATGCTCCCGCCTCGATTGCTCACACCCGCGGCCAGGGGCACAATTTCAGTTATATGCGCTCAATGACAATCCCATTCTGGGAAGCGGCGCTCAAGCAGAGGCTTGCACCGGACGGAAGCCTGAAGCCATTGGACAGGGAGCAGACTTTCCTGGGCGATCCCGTGCTGTTCAACATCTGCCAGGAGAAGTTCTATAAAGGGGATAAGGGTGACCTGTGCCTTTTAGCCGACCGGGCCTGCGCCGAGGCTTGGTGCGAATTCGCCAGAGACGGGCAGGTCATTGACAAGACCCCACCCGAGGCGCCATACGCCCTTAGGATTGTAAGGGAGGGCGACACGGCAAAACTTTCCTGGCGCGCAGAGGCCGACATAGAATCTGGAATAGGACACTTCAACATCTATTGCGACGGAGAGTTCATAGGCCGGGTACCGGAAGAAGGGATGTATCAGGATTACGACCGCAACGGCGACCAGGCCGAGCCGGTCAATCCCCCCGCGATGGAGTTCCACATACAAGACTCAAAACCAAGAGATTATCAGGTGGAGACAGTCAACCGCTGCGGGCTTGCGTCTGTGCGGGCAACCCTGTGATGATTATTAGAAGTTGCTTACGTCCACGTTTACAAGTGACGTCAAATTATTGAACGAGAAACTGTTGGCATTACTCACAAAGTACTCTGCCGTGTGCTGGCTATCAGAATCAGTCCAATGGTGTCCGGCGGTACTGCTCCACAGGGTGACTTCATCGCCCCAGTCAACAAGACCGGAAAGGTTGCCAGAATAGCTTGATCCCGAAATTGAGGGAACCTTGGCGTCACTGCCTGAAGATGTTACGGCAAAGCTGCCGGTACGACCATATTGGGTTATGGTAAATTCGATTGAATCGGTACTACGTGGACTCCAGACAGTAATAACTGCGGTACGCGGCGAGTTGCCCTGGTTGGGTGCCACGGTAAAATCAATCGTACGGTTGCTTAGTGAACGGGTACCTGAGTGCGATACCCACGATGCGGCGTTACCGGGGATACTGACTTGAAACTCCACATCTGAGGCAAAGTTGAACGACGCCGTACCACCCTTGTAAGTCATCAGTGCGCTTGTGTCATCCGTTATCACGATCCGACCGTTCTGTGTGAATGTTATACGTTTCAGCACAGTGAAATTTCCGTTTGTTACGATAACGGATATCTTGTCGTATTCGAAATCTACCGTATCCAGCAATACTATGTCTATCCTGCCCCGGAGGCCGTTTTCCACCACCTTTGCTTTGATGCCGGAGGTCGGGAGCACCTCGATGGTTGCAGAACCCGTCACGGAGTTTATGGTGTATCCGAGGCTGACTGAACTGCCGGCTGCCAGTGTGATATTGGCGGACTGGTCAAACACTATTGAAAGTTCGGAGCTGATGGGAATTACCACAGTCGTTCCGTTTGCAAGTGTCAGCGTAAGGTTTGAGCCATCTGTTGATACATCAGAGAACATAGAATCACCCTTGTCGCCCTTGTCACCTTTCTCACCCTGCTCACCCTGCTCTCCCTGTGGGCCGGTTTCACCGGTTTCGCCTTTGTCACCTTTATCTCCCTTGTCACCTTTCTCCCCCTGCTCGCCCTGTTCTCCCTGAGGGCCAGTTTCACCGGTATCGCCTTTGTCGCCTTTATCACCTTTGTCGCCTTTCTCGCCCTGTTCTCCCTGTTCTCCCTGAGGGCCGGTTTCACCGGTATCGCCTTTGTCGCCTTTATCTCCCTTGTCTCCTTTCTCGCCCTGTTCTCCCTGCTCTCCCTGAGGGCCGGTTTCACCGGTATCACCTTTGTCGCCTTTATCTCCCTTGTCGCCTTTCTCACCCTGTTCGCCTTGGGCTCCGGTATCGCCTTTGTCACCTTTGTCGCCCTTTTCACCTTGTATGCCCTGTTCTCCGGTATCGCCCTTGTCACCCTTGTCACCTTTCTCGCCCTGTTCTCCTTTATCTCCCTTGTCGCCGGTAGCCTGGCCGTAATAGACCCACTCTCCATCACCGTAACGGACGTACCAGTCGCCATCTACAATCTTCAATTCTGGTGTCAAGCCGCTCTGTCCACCAGCCTGAAACGGCTTTCCGTCGTGACCAAGTATCGGCTCGTCGTCAAAAGTCCAGAAATAGGTTCCGTCGTCAGCCACTTTAATCCCTATGTTGGGCGCCCTGCCGGTTGCACCGTCTTCGCCATCCTTTCCGTCTTTGCCGTTATAAACACTCAGGGTGCCTGCGTTATAAAAAGTTATTTCATAACCCACCACATTACCGTTCTCGCTGATCTCCTTAACGGCAGTGACATAGTCACGTCCCTGCATCACATCAACGGTAGCCTGGAGGACGCCGATATTGCTGTTCAACTGCTTGCAGAAGTTTTCCAGTTCAGTGACCCTTTCGTCCAATTTTGAGACCCTTTCGTCCAAATCAGATACGTTCTGCTCAAACTGATCGTACTTTTGGCACGAAGGGACTGCGGCAAACGCCATTGCCAGAATCACGGTTATTAATAATCTGTATCTTTTCATATCAGAAAAATTTACTTGGTGAATGAAAATAAGAACGGGTTGTCCAGGCTGCCCAGCGATATGGTGTAAACCCCGCTGGAGAGAGAAGAAGTATTGATTGTCACGCTCCCGCCTTCTGCAGCGACTCCTCTTGAAACAACCGTACCGCCGGAATCGGTCACCGACCAGTTTGCCGGATATTGCAATGTGACAGTAAATTGACCGCTGGAACGGTTGTATGTCAGAGATGTCGTCTCGGCAATCTGCACCGGGGTAATGTTCGCCGCCGGATCTGAGGGCTTCTCTTCCATAACGACAATCTCTGTAACACACCCCTCGCCTACCTCTACGATGCCTGCATTGTACTGCCCCTCGTAGCGGAGCCTGATGCGGTCGCCTGGCGAGATTTCGGCAGTGATATTACATTTGATATCGCGGATACGGTTCACAGAGCCAAAGCTGATTGACATCCTCCTGGCACTGCTGATATCTTGTTTAAAGTTGCCTTCTTTGTCATAGAGTGCAAAGTAAAAATTACCGCTAAAGGCAATACCGGTAGGCTCCAGCCAGCCGGCACTTAAAGTAAACTGTTCATTTTGCCGATAGTTGTCAGTGGAGGAACTGATACCATAGCAGGTATTGCCGTTCAACGTTGCTCCATAAAAGATGATATTGTCGTGTCCGGTACTGGTAGCGGTGCGGTCGGGCACCAGATTGACCAGCAGATTCTGGGTATCCGAAAAATTGTACCGGGAGTCTTCCGGCTTGAGCTGTGATACGTAGCAGTAGCAGTTGCGCGCTCCGCTCCAGCCCCAGTTGAAATGGAAGCGGCCGGATTCATCATATCCGTCCACCACAAAGGCGTGGCCGCCAAGCCCCGCAACATCCTGGCCGCTGTACACACACGGACCGCACTCGTCAAGGGTCTGCTTCAGAAGGGCCGTCCATTGAGCATCTGTATAGTCGTCACGATTGGCCATATAAGCACCCTTATTGTACTTCATATAGGTCTTCATTGCCGTCAACAGGTTGCGCTGATATGCATTCGATACAGAAGTCCCATATTGCATCTTGGACATTGTACCGATATCATACAGCAGGGTCGAAATGGCATCGGCCTGGGCATCGGTATATCCGCCACTCAGGTCGGCGGGCATATTGTCCCAATCGTACGAATGACCCAGGGAGTGCTCCTCGAAATAGGCTCCGGGGTTATTGTTGTCCCGTGCCGGAACGGTCCCCTTCCCCCGGTCGGGCCACTGGAAGTAGCGGGCGATAATCGCTCCGGCGGTAGCCACGCAACCGGTGATGCAACGTTCTCCTCCGGACATCGGGCACTTGTTGTTGAACGGGGCGTCCTGCCCCCAGAGTGCAGTGTCATAAAGCAGGGCAGCCCCGCCTGCCTTGGTCATATTGGCCGGATCGGCCCAGCGGGCTCTTATCTGCTCTGTAGCTTCGGCTCCATCTGGAATTGCCTCTATCTGCCTTGCAATCATAGAGAACCACCATTTCATATTCTCCGGCATCTCTGCCTGGCTCGGGAAAGTACCTTCATAGGAGTATGCCAGGACAGGCTCCACCACATCGTTTCCTGCAATCACCACAAATCCTCCACCATCCCTGTTATAAGCCCGGTAGGCGGCCTTTTCTGCCTTCTCGCTGTCATCTTCAGACAAGGCTTGCAGTAGTTGGGGGCGCCTCAGGCTTGTTGATGCAAAAAAATCCGCTGCCGCCCTTGCAGAACGTGACTGAGAGACATTACCGGCATAGGACACCACCGCCGTCGCTAACAATGCGGCAAAGGCTGTCACCATTCTCGCTAATCTCTTCATCTGTCAGGGGTAATTCTAATCTCGCAAATATATTTATTTTTCAACCCTGTTGCAAGTACCACATACTTTTAAAGTTAGTATATTTGCGATATGAAAAGATGGTTTTTTGCAACGCGACCCTGGTCTTTTGTCGTATCTGCAACCCCTGTTGTGGCTACTGTTTTGTTTCTGCTATACAAGTACGGAGGTGGAAACATCAATTGGATTAACGTTTTGCTTGCCCTTATAGGCATAATCCTGTTCCACGCTGCAGGCAATGTCTTCAGCGATTATTATGATTACAAGACCGGGATAGACAGCAAGGACGCCTATTGCGTACAGAGCCTGCTCAATGGCGATTTCACACCCGGGCAGTATTTAAAGCTTGCTTTGGGGCTGCTTTCTGCAGGCATTATTACGGGTCTGGTGCTTACCTTACGCAGCGGGTGGCCTCTGCTGGTCATTGGCGGTGCAGGATGCCTGCTCACCCTGATCTATCCCTGGACCAAGTTCCACGCCCTGGGAGATACTGATATATTTGTCGTATTCGGCATACTGCCTATGCTGGGCACCGCATATGTCGCAACCGGCGCGATTGACTGGAGCACCCTGCTGCTCAGCATCCCGGTTGGCTGCGTCACCGTGGCCGTGCTGCACGCCAACAACACCCGTGACATCCCCACCGACTCTGCGGCCGGCGCAAAAAGCTTTGCCAAGGTAATCGGCCCCACGGCCTCGATGTGGTGGTATATCATCCTTATCTCGCTGCCGTGCCTGTATACCGTCGCTGCCGTCATCTGCGGAGTTTTTCCGATATGGTGCCTGCTGATAGCGCTCTCACTTCCTGTCGTGGTGAAGAACATCCGCCAGGCGCTCAGTTACCGTTCCGACGGCCTGTGCGCATTCAACCAGCTGGACCTTATGACAGCCAGGCTGCAGATGTTTTCCGGCATCACTCTCTGTATCGGATTTGTTTTAGGCGCTCTTATCTAAATGACGGCCCGCTCCCGCATATCCATCGCGATAGTTGTCGCTGCCGCGTTGTGGTTTATTATGTTCAGCCCGTGGACCACGCCGTATGTGCCGTTCTGGGGCTCGATGGCAATAAGCAGCTGCATCCTCCTCTCGTTGGGGTTCCTTTTCTTTCCCGACTGGCATAAAGGGCTGCGGCTCAACTTGTCCCAGTTTATCCTCGGGATTGCCATTGCCGCCCTGATGTGGGGCATCTTCTATCTCGGAGACAAGCTGTCCAGCCTTATGTTCTCTTTTGCAAGGCCGCAGGTGGATACCATCTATGCCCTCAAGGAGGGAGCGATGAAGTGGATGCTGGCGGCGCAATTACTGCTGCTGACCGGCCCGGCAGAGGAGATATTCTGGCGGGGCTGCCTGCAAAAGGCAATCGGAGACGCACTGGAAGGCAGAACCGGTCTGAAGGATGCGCGCCTGACGGCAGCGCTGATAACCCTGGCCGTCTATACCCTGATACACATCTGGTCCTTTAATTTTATGCTGGTAATGGCAGCCCTGGTGGCCGGTGCAGTGTGGGGCCTGCTTTATTATCTAAAGCCCCAATGGCTGCCTGCCCTGATAGTTTCCCACGCCATCTGGGACGCAGCCGTATTTGTAGTATTCCCAATAATGTAAATTATATGAAACGCATTATTACCATATCGATTCTTGTGATGATGCTTGCATCCTGTACTATGAACAACACATACGTAAAGAAGCCGCGCGTCAAAACCGACCACTACACCCCCGAGGTGATGCGCCTGATGGGCAAGGTTTCTGACCCGCAACCGTCGCCCGACGGCAGCAAGATTCTCTACGGCGTAACCTATACCGACATAGAGCGCAACATTGAGTGCCGCCAGCTGTTTGTAATGAATGCCGACGGCAGCAATCCAGTCCAGATTACCAAGGCCAAATCCAGCGTATCCAACGCCCGCTGGATAGACGGCGGCAAAAAGATAGCTTATGTCAAGATGGGGCAGATGTATGTCTGCAATGCCGACGGCAAAAAAGAGCGCCAGGCGAGCAAGGTGCCCAATTTCATAGGCGAGTTCAAATTTTCTCCCGACGGGAAAAAGGTGCTATACACCGCAGACTTCAAGAATTACACCGCCCCCACCGACCGGCACCCCGATCTGAAGAAGGCCAACGTGCGCACCATAGACAACTTGATGTACCGCCATTGGGACCATTTTGTGGAGTATATCCCCCACACATACATCGCCGACTTCAAACCGCGCGGAGCGTTCAGCAAGGGTGTGGACATCCTGGACGGAGCACCGTTTGAGCTCCCCACCGAACCGTGGAGCGGCCTCGAGCAGCTCAGCTGGAGTCCTGACAGCAAGTTCATAGCCTACTCCTGCCGCAAAGCCACCGGAAAGGAATATGCATTCTCCACCAACACGGATATTTATCTCTACGATGTTGCCGGCAAAACCTGCGAGAACCTCACCGAGGGGATGCCCGGATACGACACCGACCCTGTGTTCTCCCCCGACGGGACTATGATAGCCTGGCTCAGTATGGAGCGTGGAGGATACGAGGCAGACCGGGTGCGTCTGTTCGTGATTGACCTGGTCACCCGCACCCGCCGCGAACTCACCGCCAACTTTACATATAACGTAGAGAGTCCCGTATGGAGCCCCGACGGCGGCAGTATCTGGTTCTCTTCTGTTGTGGAGGGACTTGGCCAGATATGGAAGGCTGACCTTGCCACCGGCGCTCTGAATCGCGTCACTCCGGAAAACGAATGGTACGACTTTGCCGGCCCGAGATTCACAGTGGATGCCTTTGGCAACGATATGATTGTCACTACCAACACATCTATGATGCGTCCGGCTGAGATTGTGGCTGTGAACCCCGCCGACGGCAACTGGATACAACTTACCCACGAGAACGACTATATCATTGAGCAGCTGGAAGATATCAAGGCAGAGGACCGGTGGTTGCCCACCACCGACGGCGACAAGATGCTCACCTGGGTTCTGTACCCGCCAAAATTCGATCCCAAGAAAGTATATCCATCCATACTGGTGTGCCT
>CAMKTW010000041.1 GCA_946415795.1 uncultured Bacteroidales bacterium | reverse complement strand
TCGCGTGGTGAACCTCCTCCTTGCGGGCAGGAAGCTCCACTTCTGTACGGCGATAAACGATGGTAGTATCCGCGCCCAGACGGAGTGCGGTACGAGCCGCGTCCATTGCCACGTTGCCGCCACCCACAATCACGGCTTTGCGACCGGCGTGGATCGGGGTTGCATAGTCGTCGAGGTAAGCCTTCATAAGGTTGTTGCGGGTCAGGAACTCGTTTGCAGAGAACACGCCGTTGAGGTTCTCGCCGGGAATGCCCATAAACCGCGGCAGTCCGGCGCCGGTTCCGACAAAGACAGCCTCGAAACCCTCCTTCTCCATAAGGGAATCTATGGTTACGGTACGGCCTATTATCACATCGGTCTCTATCTTTACACCAAGGGCGGTGACAGCCTCGATCTCCCTGGCAAGCACTTTCTCCTTAGGAAGACGGAACTCGGGAATACCATAGACCAGTACGCCTCCGACTTTGTGAAGGGCTTCGAAAATGGTGACATCATAGCCCCATTTGGCAAGGTCTGCCGCACAGGCCAGGCCGGCGGGACCGCTGCCGATAACAGCCACCTTATGGCCGTTGGAAGGGGCTTTCTCCACCGCCTGCGACTCTTCCGGATGAGAGTGCATATAATCGGCCACGAAACGCTCCAGCTTGCCTATGGCCACCGGTTCGCCCTTGACTCCAAGGATGCACTGACCTTCGCACTGTGTTTCCTGAGGGCATACACGGCCGCAAACAGCCGGCAGCAGGGAATCCTTAGCTATCACACCGGCTGCAGCGACTATGTCGCCTTCTGCCACGCGGGCTATGAATTCAGGTATCTGTATGCTGACGGGGCAGCCACCCACGCAGCGGGGGTTCTTGCAATGCAGGCAACGACTCGCCTCAAGCATAGCCTCTTTGGCGTCGTATCCATACGAAACCTCTTCAAAATTGTGAGCGCGGACCTTCGGATTCTGTTCGCGTACTGCAACTCTTGGGATCTTATTTGCCATAACTTTCCATTGCTGCCGCCTCCTCCGGCTTATATTGGCGTGAACGTCTCATCGCCTCGTCCCAGTCCACAAGGGCACCGTCAAACTCGGGTCCGTCCACGCAAGAGAAATATGTCTTTCCGCCTACGCTTACACGGCAGGCACCGCACATTCCCGTGCCATCGACCATCAGCGTATTCATACTCACCTGGATGGGAATATTAAGTTTCATACAGGTAAGGGTTGCGAATTTCATCATTATCATAGGGCCTATGGCCACACAGTTGGTGTACGTTTTGCCTTTGGCGCAGAGATCTTCCAGACAGGCGGTACCAACCCCCTTGAAGCCCTCGCTGCCGTCGTCGGTACACAGGTAAAGATTGTCGCAGGCTGTGGCGAGCTTATCTGTATATATCAGCAGATCTTTGGTCCTTGCACCAATTATTACATCTACTGGCACGCCGTGCTCGTGCAACCAGCGGGCTTGCGGATAAACCGGGGCAGTGCCCAGACCACCAGCGATAAACACATAGCGCCGGCCCTTGAGTTCTTCCGCTCTGGCATTCACAAATTCAGACGGATTGCCCAGAGGACCCACGACATCGGCAAAAGAGTCGCCCACCTGGTATTGCTCCACCATCTTGTGGCTGGAACGGCCGATAAGCTGGATAACCACGGTCACCGTCCCTTTGACCGTATCGGAATCGCTGACAGTGAGTGGGATACGCTCCCCTTTCTCATCGTCGCGGATAATAAGGAACTGGCCCGGCAGGGCAGCCGCAGCCAGTCTTGGAGCTTCTATCTCCATCAGAAAAATCTGAGGAGCGAGCTTTTTCTTTTCTAATATCTTATACATTGTAACCGCTGGTTAATTATATACGAGCGGCAAATGTAATAATTTATTTGTCATCTTGCACAGGTTGCACCTCGGAGGCAGTATAACCCAGTTTCTCAATGGCCTTTGCAAGCTTCTCTTTTGAAGTTTTTTGGGGGTCGAATTTAAAATAAACTGTCTGGGAAGCGAGATCTATCTTACAATCTTTAATCCCTTTCTCATACGGGAGATTTGCTTCACATTTTTTTACACAGTTCTTGCACTCGATGTCCGTTACGAATGTAACTTCTTCAAACTTAGCCTGTTTGTCCTTCTTCTGGGCAAATGCCGACGCAGAAAAAACCATCAGCATAACCACCATCATAATTATGATCCTTGTTTTCATATCGTTAATGTTTGTAATTGTTATTTCCATAATGTATATCTGAATCCCAGATAGAACTTGCGACCCATAAGCGGCCCCCATACAACAGAGGCGTCAAACCCGCTGCCAAACGGGTTGTCTGCGCCGATAATAGCATCTTTCTGGCGGAAGCCTGTGATATTCTCCACCCCGGCGTAGATGTCAAGGGCCTTCAGTTTGCGGGTCACCTGGGCATAAAGCATAGGATATACTGGCGAATACTCCATCTCCCACGCCTTTGCAGCATAGTCGGGCAACCTCATCGGGCCGTTCAGCTGCGCCGTGAAATCAAATATCCACTTGCTGAGATTGGTCTTGTACTGAAGGTTGAGCACCCCTTTGTACAAACTGGTCATAGGGCGCACTATCTCTTTATCGGTGTCGCCACGGGCCTCCATAAGCCTGACTTTGGGGTCGGTATAGCGGAAGGTGAGCAGCGCATTGAAATGCCTGTTGAAGTCCAGCGACAGATCGGCCTGGACGGTTTGGGTGGCCGACTGTGCCAGCGTCACGCAGGTAGTGCCGGGGAGCCACTCCGTGTCGGCATAAACCTGGCGGGAGAAGTCGGTACGGAAGTACTCCAGACTTATGAAACTGGCATCCTCTTCTCCGAACGGAAGGTAATATGTGACATTGCCGCCCGTGGTGATGGCATCCTCTATGTCCATATTAAGGCCGCGACCGGCATCAGGATGGACACCGTAACTGTATATTATCCTGCGGTTGGAAGAGAACAGGCCAAAATTATCGGCAAACACGCTGGGGGAGTGCTGGGCACGCCCGATACTGCCTCGCAGCACCAGGTCGTGGAACGGCACATATTTCAGGGTGAGGCGGGGGGAAACCAGCATCTTCTGGTAATATGAATCCCAGTCCATACGGAAGCCGGCCACGGCGGTGAACTTTTCGCCGCTGCGGAAGGTGTACTCTCCCATCGCACCTAGAAGTGCCTCCTTGCGGGCCGGGACCGGCACCTCTTCCGAGGTCTCCAGTCCGTAAGGCCGGATTGCATAATGTTCCACCACATCGTCGTTCTGGGCGGTGAAGGCAAACTCAACGGTGTTGTGCTCGTTAAAGTCGTTGTGATATATCAGGTTGGCAAACAGGCTCTTCTGCAGGCCGCTGTAGTGATTGCAGCCAAAGTGTGCGTCCGTGTCGTAATAGTTTCCGGTAGCCACGAGGGCGATGCTGCTGCTCTGGTCGTCGTTGAGCGGCATCCCCACCTTAAGGTAGGCATTGTAGAGCTGGTTCTTTATCAGTGAACCCCAGGCCGCAGGGGCGATATCCCACGCCATATTGCGGTTGTAGCCCATCTGGCCGCCGACACGGTCGTCGCCTACCACCTTAAATCCGAACCGCACCTGCAATCCGCTGGGATCGTAATAGAGCCAGCGGTTGGAGAGATTGATCTGCCGGGTGGTGGGGTCATCGCGGAAGCCGTCGCCGTTGTGGTCCATCATAGAATTGGCGTAAGAGAAATAGGTCAGAAGGATGGTGCTCCAGCGGTCGTTCAGCTGCAGGGCAGAGATTATGTTGCCGTCAAACATCTTGTCGCTGCTGCCGTAAAGGTTCACAAACAGAGGCGTCTCGTCCACCGGCTTGCGGTGTTCCATATCAATCTGGCCGGTGATGCCCCCCGCATCGTTGGCCACAGATGTCGGGCCCTTGGATATGAGGATACTCTCCAGCCACTGTCCGGGCACATAATTGAAGCCGAAGGTGGATGAGAGTCCCCGCATCACCGGCATCTTCTCGTCCTGCATCTGGGTATAGACGCCGGAGAGTCCGAGCAGCTTAATCTGGCGGGCACCGGTAACGGCGTCCGCATAACCTACGCTGACGCTGGCGGTGTTCTCAAAACTCTCTGCAAGATTGCAGCAGGCCATCTTGCAGATGCCGGCGGCGGTGATAGCCTCCGTCTTAATTTGTGAAAGACGCTTCAGACCGGCCTGCCGTGCAGTGGCGACCGCCTCGTCGAGGGTGTTGTTACCATACAGGATAAAGTCGGCCGCAGTGGTTCCGGCCGCAACGTACAGCGTATCCTGGGAATAGCCGACGTAGGTAGCCACGAAGGTTGCGTCATTTGTGAGAAAAACGCCAAAAGTGCCGCTCTCGTCACACTCGAGCAGCTTTTCTTTCTCAAGATAATAGACCTGTGCGAAAGGGAGCGGTTCGCGCGCGCCCACGGGGTCCTGGTAATAGACTGTGCCGGTAAACTGCTGGGCTCCAGCCGCCCACGCAAGACACAGTAGAAATATGATTACAATGATTTTTCTATTAGTCATAATATTCTGTCAATTAAGGGTTTGTACATTGTTGCCATACGGGCGGACAATGCACGCTAAACCCTTCTGACAGAATACAGTACGAGCGCTGTACACCCCTTCAGGACGCGACGAGCAGCGCAAGATGCAGGGGAAGACCCGCAGCCCGGCAGATTCGCCGGATAAACTTCAGCGGAAGCAAAAGCCACCGGCAGACATTTTGCCGGGGAGAAGTCGTTACCGCAGTCTGAGGCTATCTGGGCCTCGGAGATGACATACAGCGAATTGACACAGCAGCAGGCCTCTGCTATCTGTGCACTGCCATCTTCAGGAATATCGACGCTGTCTTTATGACAATGATGGTGATGGTGACCGCAGCGGGCCTCATCGTGACAATGGTGGTGATGAACCTCCTCGCAAGCGTCATCGGCAAGTACGCTAAGTACCTCCACAGTATGATCCACCGCACATTCGTGAAGCCGGAACCCCACGAATGCAGCGATGTAAACCATCAGCAGCAGAACCGTAGCTATCTTGCCAAAAAGCCTCATCAGTAATTACTTAATCTCTGAGATAAAGGGCATTCTTGCCCAAATAGTCGTATGCTCTGCTGTGCGCAAAAAGCCGTATGCCTTCTCAAACTGCGCCAGAGCCTCTTCCCAATGGGTCTTGCTCTCAAGACGGTTGAACAATGCTATGCCAGACGAGCCGTCCACCATCTCCATCAGGCGTTCAAAGGTTGTCTTGGGAGTCGGGCACTCTACCAGCTTGTAATCACTCAGATTGGCGAGAGATGCCGCATAAGCGATTGCTTCCGAGAGACCGCCCTTCTCGTCGGCCAGACCTATGCCGAAGGCGTCACAACCGCACCATACGCGACCTTGAGCGATATCATCCACAGCCTCTTTGGTGAGGTTGCGGCCATTGGCCACAATAGTGAGGAATTCGTCGTAAACCCCCTCGATGGAGTTCTGCATATAAGCTGTCTCCGCAGCGTCCAGGCTGCGCATTCCGCCTAACATATCTCCGTGAGGGTGCGAGCTCACGCTCTGGACATTGACCTTGAAGGTCTTCTTTGCTGCGCCTCCCAGATTTGGAACAAGGGCGAATACGCCGATGGAGCCTGTAAGGGTGGAGTTGTCGCAGAAAATCTTGTCGCAAGATGCGCTGATCCAGTATCCGCCCGATGCGGCATAGTCGCCATACGAGGCCACGACGGGTTTCTCCTTTTGCAGCAACTCAATCTCGCGGCGGACAAACTGCGCCGCCTCCACGCTTCCGCCGGGGGAGTTCACGCGGAAAACAACCGCCTTGACGGTGGAGTCCTCGCGGACCTTGGCCACTTCTGCTGCGAACTTGGCGCCTACGATATCCGTGGCTTCATCTCCGTCCACCACAATTTCGCCGTTGGCGTATAACACAGCCACCTTATCTTTAGACTTACTCTTATACGCCTGCGCGATGCGGCCCGGAGCATAGTCGTTGAGCTTCACGAATCCGATCTTGTCAAACTTCTGCGCATCGGCCAGATTGCACAGATAATCCTTCATCTGATCCGCGTAATAAACGGTGTCCACCAGCTTGCGGTCCAGAAGACTCTGTGCCTTTTCAAGTTCAAGATTGGAGATATAACCGTCCAGCTGCTCGCGGGTAATGCCGCGGCTGGCGCATATCTCATCGGCCATTGTCTTCCATATCCCGTCAACCATAGCCTGCAGCTGCTCCCGGTTTTCGTCGCTCATAGCATTCTTGATAAACATCTCGCCGGCAGCTTTATACTTGCCGTGGCGGATAAGCTGCATCTCCACTCCAAGGTTGTCCAGCAGGTCTTTAATGAACATAGACTGGCTGGCGACACCCATAATCATCGCCTCCCCGTCGGTGTTCATCACCACCTTGTCGGCAACGGAAGCGAGGTAATATGATATCGGGGTAAAATTCTCACCATAAGCCACTATAGCCTTGCCGCTTGCGCGGAAACGGGAAAGGGCGGCCCTGAGTTCCTCTGCCTGTGTGACAGTGACTGTGAGGTCGTCGGGGTTGATGTAGATGAACTTGATGGCGGGGTCGGTGGCCGCAGCATCTATTGCGCGCACCGCATCCAGGATGGTTATCTTGCCGCCCATCTTCTGATTCATCAGTGCCATAGGAGATAAATCGTCAACTGCACGCTCGCAGAAAGTCATTGTCTTGTCTATCCTGAGCACAGAACCCTTCTTAGGCGCAGAGCTCTGTGTGGGACCGGCCATACTGCCCAGCATCCCCAGGAAGAAAAATGAAGAGATGAGCATTGCCACCAGGCAACCCAGCAGCGAACCGAATACTATTTTCCAGAAAGTTTTCATTTGTATTTGATTTATAATTAATCGTTAAAGAACCTCCATAATAAGCGGAAGACGGGTTGCATTTGAACCCTTGATCAGGATGGTCTTACCCTCCGGCTTAAGCTTGCGGAAAAACTCCTTCAGCTGCAACGAGGTGTCAAACACCAGATCGCCCTCAGCCGCAACGGCCTTGAACTCGCTGTTGCCAACCAGATAAATCTCGCCGGTAATTTTGCGGGCCTTTGCCAGTATCTCTGCGTGTGCCTCTGCAGAATACTTGCCAAGCTCCAGCATATCGCCCAGCACCAGCACCTTGTTGGGGAAGGATGTCGCCGCAAAGTTGTCCAGCGCTGCGTTCATACTGCTTGCGTTTGCATTGTAGGCATCCAGGATCACTATGTTGCGACCTGTATCAATCAGCTGGGAACGGCTGTTGGAGGGGACGTAGGCCTCGATGGCCGCTACAGCAGCATCAAAATCGACCTCGAAGAATCCACCCACCGCCAGTGCGGCGGCCACGTTGGTGGCGTTGTAAGAGCCGATCAGGCGGGTGGTTATGCGATTCACCACGTCTGCCACCTCAACCTCCATTGTCAGATATGGATTCACCCGGGAGGTACGCAGCACGTGCATTCCGGAGTACTCCACGCCGTAGGGCATCAGCTGCATCCCTTTGCGGGAGGTCACCATCTCAGAGAGATCGTCGTTATCGGCATCGTAAAAGGCAATTCCATTATGTTCGCTGAGCCAGTCATACAACTCGCCCTTGGTTTTCTTGACCCCCTCGAAACTGCCGAAACCCTCCAGATGGGCCTTGCCCACATTGGTCACCAGGCCGTGGGTGGGCATCGCCAGCTCAACTGAAGCGGTGATTTCCCCGGGATGGTTTGCACCCATCTCCACCACTGCGATTTCAGTTTCAGGGGTTATTTCCAGAAGGGTCATCGGCACGCCGATATGGTTGTTGCGGTTACCCTGGGTGCAGGTAACCTTATATTTCGCACTGAGCACGGCGTTCACCATCTCTTTGGTGGTAGTTTTCCCGTTGGTGCCGGTTATGCCCACCACCGGGATGTCAAAGCGGCTCCGGTGATAGCGTGCCAGCTGCCGGAAAGCCTCCAGGGAGTTGTCAACGATAATTAGTTTGTCCGCAATTGTCTCATCACAGTTTTCCCATATGTGGACATTGTCAATGACACAACAATTTGCACCCCGCTCAATAGCGTGAGCCGCAAACTCATTGGCGTCAAAATTATCTCCTTTCAATGCAAAGAACATCTCGCCGCCACAGAGGTCGCGGGTGTCGGTAGTGTAGCCCTTACAATCCTGAAATACCTTGTAGAGCTTCTCTACGTTAAATTTATTACCTCTAAGGTCCATAAGTATATCTGTTATTTGTTATTTCGTTCCTGTTGAGCCAAAGCCGCCTGCTCCGCGCCCACTCTCTGCCAGCACATCCACCGGCTGCCACTCTACCCGCTCGTGACGGGCAACCACCATCTGTGCGATGCGTTCGCCCGGATTGATAACAAACGGCTCCTTGCCAAGATTGACCAGCAGCACGCATATCTCACCCCGGTAGTCGGCATCGACGGTGCCGGGTGCATTGGTCACTGTAATGCCGTGCCTTGCGGCCAGGCCGCTGCGGGGGCGTATCTGCGCCTCATAGCCCTCAGGCAGTTCTATAAACAGACCGGTGGGGACCATAGTGCGTTCAAGGCTGCCCAGGGTTACGGGCTCCTCTATATTGGCCTTGAGATCCATACCGGCAGAGAGTGCAGTGGCATACTGCGGCAGCGGATATCGCGATTTATTAACTATCTTGACGTGCATCTTAAACGGTTTTTCTGGTTTTGTAAAGGTAGAGTGCCACTGGCACCAGATAGAGCAGCATCAGCAGGGTATGTACCCCCATCCTGGGCCAGAGGCTCATTTCCGGCAACAACTGCGAGCCTCCATAGACAGCCAGTGCAAACACAATGCAGAACAGTATTTTCTTCCAGTTGTATGGGATAGGATAGTATTTGTTGCCCAGCACCAGCGAAAGCACCATCATTACCAAGTAGCTGGCTATATGGGCCCAGGCAGCCGCGTGGTAGCTGTAGCGAGGCATAAACAAGACGTTGATCACGACTGTCACCACCAGGCCGGCCATGGTAATCCACACCGCATATCCTGTCTTGCCGGAGAGTTTGTACCACATACTTATGTTGAACTGCATCCCCAGCATCACATAGGCCATCAGCATTATCGGGGTGATCTCCAGGCCGATGCGGAAATCCTTGCCCAGCAGCAGCCCGATAACGTCTATATAGAGCATCACGAACAGGAAGCCAGCCATACAGAAGGCCACGAAATATGTCATCACCTGCGCGTAGAGCGTCTTGGAGTCTTTCTGTTTCTCCCGCTGGAAGAAGAACGGCTCGGCGGCATAGCGGAACATCTGCACGAAAAGCGACATTATCACCGCTATCTTGACGCCAGCCTGGTAAACGCCCAGGTCGGCACGCCACGCGGCGCCGTCGAGACCGCGCATCAGCACCCGGTCCAGAAGGTCGTTCATAACCCCAGGCAGCCCCGCGAGCATCAACGGTATGGAATAGACCAGCAGCGCCTTGCTCACCTTCTTGTCGGGAGTAAAGCGGAGACGGAAGATCTCCGGGAGGAGCATCAGCAGGCACACTATACAACTGACCAGAATCGCAAAGATGGCGTATGTAAAGTCGGGCGTGGCACTCACGAATGATGTGATGAGCGATGTCCCGTGATTTGCCAGATATTTAGGGAGAGCAAGGTAGAGCAGCAGGTTCACACCCAGCTCGGTGAAAATCTTCAGGGTCTTTATAACCGCAAACTTGAGCGCCTTGTGTTCATACCTGAGGCGGGCAAAGAGAATCGCAGTGACGGTATCTATCAGCAGGATAGCCCCCACATAAACTATGATCTTGCCAAAGCCTTCATATCCCAGCGCGGAGGAGATATTACCGGAGAAGAGCGACACCCCTGCAAAGAATACCAGGCAGAGTCCCAGCACAATCATAAAGGCGTTGGAGAAGATGCGGTTGGGATCGGCGTGGGCATCCCCGCCTTCGGCGGCGTCCTTCTCCTTCTGTGCGTACCGGAAACAACCGGTCTCCAGACCAAGGGCCAGAATCACCTGCAGGATTGCGATATATGCAAGGAATTCCGTGACTATACCGTAGTTCTCCCGGGAGAGGATATTGGTGTAAAGCGGCACCAGAAGGAAATTCACGACCCTGGCCAAAATAGTGCTCAGGCCATAGATCGCGGTCTCCCCTGCCAACTGCTTAAACGGATTCCTTGCCATCTCACAAGTTTCGCATGTAACTACTTGTACTTAT
>CAMKTW010000040.1 GCA_946415795.1 uncultured Bacteroidales bacterium | reverse complement strand
TCTACCGCATCCTGCTGCTGCAGAACAGCGAGTTTATCAAGGATGCATATAACGAGCAGCAGATGATTGCCCGCAAGCGTTCGCGGCCCAAGGTTCTGCTGGCAACCAACTATTCCGATGCGGTAGAACTCTATCAGAAATACAAAAACAACCTGCTGGGTGTGATTACCGACCTTGGAATGATAATCCACAAGGGCGACCTCAGCGAGACCGAAAAGTCCGACGCAGGTGTCGATATTATCAAGATGGTCAAGGAGCAGACGCCTTGGATGCCAGTGATAATGCAGTCGCAGCAGGTAGAATACAAGGCGCTGGCGGAGTCGCTGGGGGCCGGTTTTATCCCCAAAAGCAGCAAAAACCTCCTGGAGAACATACATGACGTTATCCACTCCGAGTTCGGATTCGGAGATTTTATTTTCACCGACCCCGAATCTGGTCTTGAGCTTGGCCGGGCGCACGACCTCTATCAGATGCAGAAACTGATTGAATCGGTGCCGGACGATGTGCTGGAGCACCATCTCAGCCAGATGCACCTCTCCAAATGGCTCTATGCCCGCGGTCTGTTCCCTATCGCCAAGGTGCTTCGCAGCATGAACAGCAGCCAGTTTTCTTCTACAGAAGAGCACCGTCGCGCCATCGTGCGGCTGCTCAAGGAGTACCGGGTGCTGCTGGGACAGGGCATAGTGGCTAATTTTGACGAGAAAACCTACAGTGATGCCGTTGCCTTTGCCAAGATCGGCAACGGCAGTATAGGCGGCAAGGCGCGCGGCCTGGCCTTTATGAACGGCATAATCGCCAAGCACGACCAGTACAAGAAATATCCCGACGTCCGCATCACGATCCCACGCAGCATAGTTATCGCTACTGACTATTTTGAGGAGTTCATCACCTCCAATGGCCTTCAGTATATTATTGCAAAGGACACTACTGACGATTTTCTTCTCAGTGAGTTTTTGAATTCTACGATTCCGCAGTCGCTCCATCGCAAGCTTAAAAAGTTTGTCTCTACCTGTCGCAGGCCGATGGCAATCAGATCTTCTTCAAAGCTGGAAGACTCAAACTACCAGCCCTTTGCAGGGGTTTATTCAACATACATGATTCCCCGTTGTGAAGACGACGGGCAGATGCTCCGAATGCTTATCCGGGGCATCAAGAGTGTATATGCTTCGGTCTATTTTGCATCTTCAAAGGCTTATATCCAGACCTCCCAGAACGTCCTCAGCGAAGAGAGGATGGCGGTCCTGGTGCAGGAGGTGTGCGGCACCGAGCAGGACGGGCTATTTTTCCCCACGCTCTCCGGCGTGGCCCGTTCCCGCAATCTCTATCCGATAGGGTATGAGAAGGCTGAAGATGGCGTATGCAATGTCGTGATGGGTCTGGGCAAGGAGGTGGTGGACGGTGGCAAGACCCTGCGCTTCTCTCCCGCATACCCCGACAAAGCCCTGCAGACATCCACAGTGGAGCTCACAATAAGCGACGCCCAGACCGAGGTGCTGGCGCTGAACCTGGATCCGGGCAGATTCCTGCCCTCTGTTGACGAGGCTGTGAACATAGAACGGCTGCCGGTGAGCAAGATAGGCGGATTCCGCAACGCCAAGTATGTCTGCTCCAATTTCGACTATGCCAACAACCGCATAAGCGAGGGCCCCACCTTCAACCAGTCGTTCAAGGTGATAACTTTCAACAGCATCCTTAAGTACAACTCATTCCCGCTGGCAGAGATTATACGTGATTTGCTCCGGATAGGCGAGGAGGAGCTCCGCTGCCCCGTGGAGATAGAGTTTGCCGTGAATATGGACGTCGAGCCGGGCGCCCCCCGCGTGTTCAATTTCCTGCAGATCCGCCCCATCATCAACGGCCTGGACGAGGCAAAGGTGGACTGGGACTCAATATCCACCGATGACGCGATAATTTATTCTGAATGTGCCCTGGGCGTAGGTGAGATAAAGGGTCTGCAACACTTGATATATATGAAGTTCGACAAGTTCTCTTCTCTGAAAACCAATGAGATAGCAGACGAACTTTACAAGTTGAACGCGATGATGAAAGATAAAGGGGAGGAATATGTCCTTGTCGGGACGGGACGCTGGGGTTCTTCTGACCCCAACCTGGGAGTACCGGTTAAGTGGGGGCATATCTCTCAGGCAAAGGTGATAGTGGAGATGGCCCTCAAGAATTTTAACATCGAGAGCAGCCAGGGGACCCATTTCTTCCAGAACGTGACCTCGCTCGGCGTGGGATACTTCTCCATCAACCCCTCGGAAGGGGATGGAATTTTTGACGGAAAGCGGCTGGATGCGATGAAGGCAGAATACGACGGCGAATGGTTCCGAGTGGTACGTTTTGACAAGCCGCTCATTGTATATGCAGACGGCCGCTGCCGCAAGGGCATCGTGAAAGAGTGATTTGATATTTGCAGGATTATTTGTATTTTTGTGAGTCGGTTAATTAATTCGATGGCAATATGGCAGAGGATATGATTTCGGCTCTATCGGCCAAGGTGGAAAAGCTTATCTCAATGTATGAGGCAGAGCGTTCCCGCAGTGCTTCCCTCAGCAAGGAGGCAGAATCGTACCGCAGCCAGATTGAACAATACAAAGAGAAACAATCAGTTTTAGAACAAAAAGTAAAAACATTAGAAGATAAATTACATAACTTACAGTTGGCGGGCGCATTTACGGCGTCACCAGGGGACAGTGCAGGGGCAAAGCGCAGATTGAACGCAGTGATAAAGGAGATAGATGAGTGTATAGCAATGTTAGGTTAATCGCATACAATGGACGAGAAGCAGAAAATAACAGTTACCATTGGCGGGCGCAAGTTCACCTTCCACATCCAGCCCGATAATGAGGAGCGGGTTCGTGCGGCGGTGAAGAAAATTGAAGAGAAGGTATCTTTCTATGCCTCCAAGTATGCCACTAAGGATATGCAGGACATTCTGAGCATTGTGCTGATGGAGTTCGTGATGCAGTATATATCGCTTGAAGCTAAAGACGACGCCAAGGATTTGCTGGCGGGAATCGCCACCCTTGACAAACGATTGGAAGAATACATAAACAGTGGCCGTTAGTTGACTCTTTGCCAAAATCAACATTTTTAACTTCCAAAAGAGTTCGCGGCTGCCAAAAACGGGCCTAGGTTACCCTTCGGGGGATTCCATTTATGGGACGGAGGAAGTTTGCGGCATATACCGCCGGACTTAAATCTTACCTTGCAAGATTTTTGGACTTACAGTAACTAACGGCCTTTTTTATAAAAATCTCTGGCTTAAGCCTGTTGTAAGTTATTGGATAAAGGCTACACAACTAACAATAACTATACAATGATTGCATATGTAATAACGGCCGTTCTGGCCGCAGCGGCAGGTATCCTGCTGTATATTTTCATTAAAAGGGCAATCCTCAAGAAGAAAGGGGAAGAGATAATCCGCAATGCCGAGCTTGAGGGCGAAAACATAAAGAAAGAGAAGATTATCCAGGCCAAGGAGAAGTTCCTCCAGCTCAAGAGTGAGCACGAGGCCGCAATCAACGAGAAAAACGCCCAGATTCAGCAGATAGAGAATCGCATCCGTCAGAAAGAGAGCCAGATAGGCCAGCAGAAGAACGACCTTGACCGCAAGGTAAAGGAGAATGACCAGATCAAGGAGAATCTCCAGCGCCAGTTGGAAATCCTCAACAAGAAGAAAGAAGAGTACGATTCTATGCGGGAAGAGGCCATCCGCAAACTTGAAGAGGTGGCCGGGATGACGGCAGAAGATGCCAAGGAACAGCTCATAGACAGTATGAAGGCCGAGGCCAAGACCCAGGCAATGTCGTATATCAACGATGTTATGGATGAGGCCCGCCTCACTGCAAGCAAAGAGGCCAAGCGCATTGTCATCAATACCATCCAGCGCACTGCTCCGGAAATTGCAATTGAAAATGCAGTTACCGTGTTCAATATTGAAAACGATGAGATAAAGGGGCGCATCATTGGCCGTGAGGGGCGTAACATCCGTGCCCTGGAGGCTGCAATCGGTGTGGAGATTGTTGTTGACGATACACCTGAGGCCATTCTTATCTCCGCTTTTGACCCTGTCCGCCGCGAGGTGGCGCGCCTGGCGCTCCATCAGCTGGTTGCGGACGGCCGTATCCATCCCGCACGCATAGAGGAGGTAGTGGCAAAGGTCAGCAAGCAGCTGGACGAGGAGATTATGGAGATAGGCAAGCGCACCTGCATCGACCTCGGCATCCACGGTCTCAACTCGCAGCTGGTCAAGATGGTGGGGCGTATGAAATACCGCTCATCTTATGGTCAGAACCTGTTGCAGCACTCGCGCGAGGTGGCAAACATCTCCGCAATCCTGGCTGCTGAGCTCGGCCTCAACCCCAAGATTGCCAAACGCGCCGGACTGCTGCACGATATCGGCAAGGTGGCAGAGGAGGAGTACGAACTGCCGCACGCAATCGTGGGTATGCAGATTGCCGAGAAGTGCAAGGAGAAACCGGAGGTCTGCAACGCCATCGGCGCTCACCACGAGGAGGTTGAGATGCAGACCCTCATAGCCCCGATTGTGCTTGTTGCCGATGCCATCTCGGGTTCGCGTCCCGGCGCACGCCGCGAGGTGATAGAATCTTATATCAAGCGTCTCAAGGATATGGAGAACATAGCTGCTTCTCACTCCGGTGTGGTCAAGGCCTATGCAATCCAGGCCGGACGCGAACTCCGCGTGATAGTTGGTGCCGACCAGGTGAGCGATGCCGAGTGCGACGAGATTTCCAACGAGGTTGCACGCAAGATCCAGGATGAGATGACCTATCCCGGTCAGGTGAAAGTTACGGTTATCCGCGAAGTCCGCAGTGTGGCATTTGCAAAATAGTTTATCAAAATAAGAGTGCTATATGGACAATAACCAGAACAATAATCAGTTAAACATTGAGATAAACCCGGAAATGGCAGGGGGGATCTACTCTAATCTTGCTGTTATCACCCATTCCCAGAGCGAATTTATTGTTGATTTCGTGCAGATGATGCCGGGTATTCCCAAGCCCAAGGTGGCCAGCCGCATTGTGATGACGCCAGAACACGCGAAGCGCCTGTTGATGGCCTTGCGCGACAATATCTCCAAGTATGAGTCGGAGAACGGAGAGATCAAGATACGCAAGCAGGGGATGACCATAGCTCCGCTGGGGGAGGCATAGCATTATGTTCTCTAAAGAAGACATACGCCAGATAGGGGAGCGTGGCGCTTCTCTGTCTCAGATCGGGGAACAGATTGACCGGTTCAGGAAAGGCTTTCCGGCAATGAAGATTGCGGGGGCAGCTGTCCCCGGCCGCGGAATCCGTGTGCTTACTCAGGCTGAAGCCAAAGCGGCAGCAGATTATTATCAGAATGCCGGCGTCAAGGGCAAATGCAAGTTCGTTCCTGCCTCCGGTGCAGCTTCGCGGATGTTCAAGGATATGTTCGCCGGCCTGGATAAGTTGCGCTCTGGTGAGGACCTGCCGGCAGATGCACCCGGGTCAAAACTTGCAGCCCGCATAGAGGAGTTTGCCTTCTACACCCCCGAGATGTTTGGAACCCCTGTCGATACCGCTTTGTATCGCAGGGAGACACTCTCAAAACTGCTGTGTGACAATGGCCTGGGGTATGGCTCAAAACCCAAAGGGGTCTTGAAGTTCCACCGTTATGCCGACGAGGTCCGCACCGCAATGGCGGAGCATCTTGTGGAGGCTGCCGATTATATGCGCGACCAGGACGGTGTCTGCCGCCTTGTGTTCACGATTTCCCCCGAACACAGGTCTCTTTTCGAGGCTGCCCTCGCCCAGGTCAGGGAAAAGTACGAGGCCCGTTACGGTGTGAAATATGACATCTCTTTCACATATCAGGATAAGGCGACGGACACAATTGCCGTGGATATGGAAAATGAGCCTTTCCGCACCTCGGAAGGGGAGTTGCTCTTCCGTCCTGCAGGCCACGGCGCTCTGATCCATAACCTGAATAAGGTGGAAGAGGAGCTGGTTTCCATTAAGAATATCGATAATGTGGCCCACGAGAAGCTGCTCCCGACGACCTCGCTTTACAAGCGGGTGCTTATGGGAGAGGCGCTCAAACTGCGTGACCGCATCTTCTCTTACCTGAGGGCCCTTGAGACTCCCGATGAAGAGCTGTGCAAAGAGATAGAGGCTTTCCTTGAAAAGGAGTTGTGCGTGACCCTGCCCGCCGCTGAGTCATTTGAGGCACGGGTGGCCGCGCTTCGCGCAAAACTTGACAGGCCTGTCCGCGTGTGCGGTATGGTACGCAACGAGGGTGAGCCGGGTGGAGGTCCGTATATCGTCGAGGGTAAGGACGGCAGCACTTCGCTTCAGATTCTGGAGAGCGTGCAGATTCCCAAGGATGATCCGGCAGCTATGGCGGCGATGGCCGGGGCGACGCATTTCAACCCGGTGGATCTGGTATGCCTGCTGCGCGATTATAAGGGCAATAAGTTTGACCTTCTCAGTCGTGTCGATCCCGATGCCGGATTTATGAGCAGCAAGAGCTATCAGGGGCGCGAACTCAAGGCGCTTGAGATGCCCGGGCTCTGGAACGGGGCTATGAGTGACTGGAATACCCTGTTTGTTGAGGTTCCCGTGGAGACCTTCAATCCTGTAAAAGTCGTATTGGATTTATTGCGTCCTGCCCATCAGGCGTAGCGCCGTCGGCTGAATGCCTGCAGCGGATGTCGCCACCCGCCGCGTCATGGGCGGGAGGGGCCCGCAAGATACGAGTTATCGCGTTAGCGATGACGAAGTAGGTTGTGGGAGGGACGAAGCGAGCTGAAAGCGAGCGGAGCTCCGCAGCAGGCATTTCAGCCGCAAAGCGGAGCCTATAATAGAGAAGTAAGTTCCTGCATCGAGTCTATGATGTAATCAGCGCCGGCGTCTGCGAGCTGTTCGCTGGAGCCGTTGCCCCAGGAAACACCGCAGGTAGCGGCTCCGGCATTGCGCCCCATCAGTATGTCAACCGCCATGTCACCGACCACGATGGTCTCGCCGGCAGATATCCCGAAATGCTCCATACATTGCAGCACCGGATCGGGATTTGGCTTGGGCCGGGTCTGGAAATCGACGCCGAGCACATAACTGATATATTTTTCCAAGCCCATATCTCTGACAAAAGCATTCAGCGAGACAGACAGCCGCGACGAAGCCACGCTCATCTCAATCCCCATCCCGCTGATCTTGGCGAGCGTCTCACATACACCGGGGAACGGCTGGGGATTGAGCATCGCCTTGTACTCGTCAAACACAATCCTGTAGAGTGATGCACATTCCTGGCAGCGTTCGCGGCCTATCCCAGGCGCCATAATCTCAAAGCCGGCCTCAAGCGGCAGCCCGATTGTAGAGGCGATGGTAGCTTCGTCAGGAACGGGGTAACCCATCCTCCGCATCGTCTCCTGCATAGTCATCACAATGTTAGCCTTGGTGTCGCCCAGAGTTCCGTCAAAGTCAAATACTATCAGCTTTGTCTTCATATTGTTCTTTTTACGGGCCCAAATGTACGTAAATGCCCCAATTCTTTATACATTTGTATGATACATTTATCGCTATGAAAAGGACAATCACTCTTCTGGTCTGTCTCCTGGCGGCAAGATTCGCCGTAGCACAGGAGATATCTGACTTGGATATAACCGTCAGGGTTTTTGCCGACGGCTCCGCCCATTTCACGCAAGTGTGGGATGCGACCGTCTCTTCAGGCACCGAATTCTATATTCCGGTTGGCAATTTGGGCAAGATGGATATTTCTGGCCTGCAGGTCAGTGAGAACGGCCGGCAATATGTCAGCGAAGGCAATAACTGGAAAGTGAAACGTTCCCTTGAGCAGAAAGCCGGACGGTGCGGCATAGTGGAGAAGAGTGACGGGGTAGAACTTTGCTGGGGGCAGGGCTCTATGGGCCGTCATATCTGGACCGCGGAATTCGATGCCGCCAATCTCGTCCAGGGCTTTGACGATTATGACGGGTTCAACTTTATGTTTGTCAACCCCGACATCGGCAATATCCAGAACGCACGCGTCACAATCGAGAACGCCACCGACGGTGAAGAGTGGACCAGCGATAACGTCAAGGTGTGGGCATTCGGATTCAAGGGCAATATCGAGGTCAAGGACGGCAGTATTGTCTGCACCACCTCGGAGCCGATGTCTAAGTCGCGCAAGATCATCATACTGGCCCGCTTTGACAAAGACCTGGTTCAGCCCCTGGTATCCAACGACAAATCTTTCTCCAAGCTTCAGGACAAGGCTATGAAGGGGAGCGACTATAACGATGACGACGATAAATTGGATATCGTGGCCCTTTTCCTGGTCCTGATTCCGGTTCTGGTCGCATTCTTCGTGGGCATCTGGTTTACCTGGGCAAAGATTACCGGCAGGACTCTGTCGAAAAAGATTTACGGCGTAAACAAGGTTACCGGATGGTGGCGGGAGCCGCCGCAGGAGGGGAACCTGTTTGCATCTTATTACATCCTTGACAAGGGTGACATATTCCAGCAGCACAAGTTCAACAAGGACCTTATAGGGGCGTTGTTCCTCAAGTGGGTGCTTGAAAAGAAGGCGATACCGGAGAAGGATGAAAAACATCCCAAGCGTGTCAACCTCAGGCTGGACCCTGCCTCGCTGTTCTACGACCCCAGCGAGGGAGAGCTGTTCCAGATGGTGATGGAGGCTGCCGGCGACAATCAGATACTTGAGAACGGTGAGTTTGAGAAGTGGTCAAAGAGAAAGTACGAGCGGTTTTTGGACTGGCCAAAGAAGGCCCTGGATAGCGGAAAGACCTATCTTGTTGATAAGAGACGCCTGGACAGCCGCGGACGCAGCACAGAGGATGGCTACGAAAAGGCGCAGCAGGTTATCCAGTTCAAGAACTTCCTTAAGGATTTCACCCTTAACAACGAACGGGAAGTTCCTGAGGTGGCACTCTGGAAAGATTACCTGGTGTTCGCACAGTTGTACGGCATTGCAGATGAGGTTGCAAAGCAGCTTAAGAAGCTGTTCCCCGCCGATTTTGAACGCTATGCACAGAGTATCGATATGGATCCTGTATATCTGTCGCGTATCATCTATCTGAACCGCAACATTGCCAACAACGCATATAACAACGCTGCCGCTAAGCTCAGCAGCGTCCGTAGCGGCGGTGGCGGCGGATTCTCATCCATCGGCGGTGGTGGAGGCTTCTCCGGCGGCGGCTTTGGCGGCGGCAGCAGATAGTGTTGAAAAGGGGTATTATGAAAAGAGCATTTTATTTCGTGGCCGCAATGCTGATTTCTGTTTGCGGCTACTGCGGCAATTCCGCCGCCTTTAACAGGCAGATGGCAGACAAGCTGTTTCCCGTCGGGATATTCGATACGGCAGCGAACGCTCCGTTCTCATTTGAATTGGACGGTGTTCCTTCAAGTGAATGCCTGAAAGGGTGGAAGTATTCCACGGCAGACCAGGCTCTGGAGGACAGGATACTGCGCACGGCGGTTTATACAGACCCGGCAACCGGCCTTGAATTTACAGCCAAAGTCAATATATATTCTTTGTCGGGCGGCATTGATTACACTCTCTACGTCAAGAACTACGGCAGCGGTAATTCTCCGATAATCAGCAATCTCAAGGCGCTGGACTATACTTTCAGCTCGCCCTCTGCCGTACTTAACCGGCTGCAAGGTACCAAGGGCTATATGCGGTTTAACAAAGAAGATTTTATGCCTATCGAAGACGCCCTGTATCTGGAAGGTGACAAGGTTGAATTCGGCCCGATGTCGGCATACTCTTCTTCAGGCGCTTTCCCGTTCTACGACATTACATACCCCGGCGGGGGATTCGTGACCGCAATCGGCTGGAGCGGCAAATGGAACTCTCTGGTGGAACTGCACGGCGGCCAGGTCCACACCACAGCCCAGATGAGCGAACTGAACACATTCCTCTATCCTCATGAAGAGATTCGCAGTCCCAGGATCCTGTTGGTGTTCTGGGAGGGTGGCACCAGGGCAGACGGTATAAACCAGTTCCGGCGGACTATGATCAATTATATCAGCCCGAGATATAACGGCCAGCTGCAGCGGGTCCCTATCTCCCATATGACATCCAGCAATCATCAGGACAATTCCACCACGGCCGACAACGAAAAAACATATCTGAATACCATCAGGCAGCATAATCTGGGATTCGAAGTCTACTGGCTGGATGCCTGGTGGCACAAGGGCGGCTTCCCTACGGGAATGGGCAATTATGTCTATC
>CAMKTW010000039.1 GCA_946415795.1 uncultured Bacteroidales bacterium | reverse complement strand
GCAGCATGTTCGAGGAATACGATATCGTCTGCGTACTGGGGCCTACCGCCTCCGGAAAGACACGTTACGCGGTTGACCTGGCCCGCAGGATGGGGGCCGAGATACTCTCTGCCGACTCGCGGCAGGTTTACCGCGGAATGGATATCGGCACCGGAAAGGACCTGGATGAATACGGCGATGTCCCATACCACCTGATTGACATAGTCAATGCCGGCACAAAATACGATATATTCCAGTATCAACGCGACTTTGAGCGGGCATACCGCGACATTTGCCAGCGGGGCAGAAGGGCGATAATCTGCGGAGGGAGCGGCCTGTACATAGAGGCTGCCTGCTGCGGCTACTCCCTGCCCGACGTCCCCGCCGACCCCGCCCTGCGTGCCGAGCTGGAAAAGTATGACGACGAGACCCTTATCGCGCGCCTTGCCAGTCTCAAGACACTCCACAACCACACCGACTACGACACCCGCCGCCGGCTGATCCGCGCCCTGGAAATCGCAATCTGGGAGAGTTCCCACCCTGTGGAGCGGAGCGACTACCTCCCCAAGAGGACAAAATTCATAGGGATCAACGTTTCACGCGACGAGCGGCGTGAGCGGATTGACCGCCGTCTGGACGAGCGCCTCGCCGCCGGTATGATAAACGAGGTCAAAGGGCTGCTGGACAGCGGCATCGCTCCGGAAGACTTGATCTATTACGGCCTGGAATACAAGTTCGTGACCCGCTACCTGATTGGCGAGCTCACCTATGAAGAGATGAAAAGCGGCCTTAAGACCGCTATTCATCAATTTGCGAAACGTCAGATGACCTGGTTCCGCGGTATGGAGAGGAGGGGGATAGAAATCGAATGGGTAGAACCTATACGGTCATAATCTCCTTCTCTTTCAACTCCAGAACCTCATCAATCTTTTTCACAAACTTGTCCGTGAACTTCTGAACCTTCTCCTCGTCGTCCTTCTCCACATCTTCCGGCAGACCCTCTTTCTGTAATTTTTTAAGAGACTCCATGGCCTCGCGACGGGCGTTGCGCACGCTCACCTTGGCGGTTTCGCCGGCAGTGCGGGCCTTCTTCACCAGTTCGCGACGGCGCTCCTCTGTGAGGGCGGGGACATTGATGCGGATTACCTCTCCGTTATTCTGAGGGGTAAAGCCCAGATTGGCGTCCATTATAGCCTTCTCTATGGTGTGAATCATGCTCTTGTCCCAAGGCTGGATAAGCATGGTCTTGGCATCGGGAGTGGTTATGTTGGACATCTGGGGCAGCGGAGTGGCGGCTCCGTAGTAGTTAACTATCACAGAGGCAAAAACCTCGGGGTTGGCCTTGCCGGCCCGGTAGGTTTTAAGCTCTTCCTGGAGATGCGACACCGCATCCTCCATCTTCAGCTCGGCAAATTCGAGCAATTCGTTGGCTTTGTCAATCATATATGCAGTATTAATTTATCCGTTGCTGACCACCGTGCCGAGATCCTTGCCCGCCACGATTCCTTCCAGCGTACCCTCATCCTCCATCTTGAACACCACGATTGGGATGTCGTTCTCTCGACAAAGGGTAAACGCTGTGGCATCCATCACTTTCAAATTGTCTGCCAAAGCCTTCCCGAAGGTGAGGGTCTGGTATTTCTTTGCCGAGGGATTCTTCACGGGGTCGCTGTCGTACACGCCGTCCACCTTGGTGCCCTTGAGCAGCGCATCGGCGCCGATCTCGCAAGCCCGCAGGGCAGAAGCGGAATCTGTGGTGAAGAAGGGGTTGCCGGTACCGCCCGCTATGAGGGCCACGCCGCCAGACTCCATAAACCTGACAGCATCATCGCGCACATAATACTTGCACATCGGCTCCATCTTTGTGCTGGAGAACACCTCAGATGGAACGCCGGCAGCCTTGATGTAGAGCGACAGGCCGATAGAGTTGATTACGGTGGCAAGCATACCCATCTGGTCACCGCGCACCCGCTCGAAACCTGCTCCCACGCCCGACAGGCCGCGGAATATATTGCCGCCGCCAATTACTATGGCCACCTGGGTGCCGCCCTTTGCCACACGGGCAATCTGCTGTGCAAAACTGTTGATTACAGACTCATCAAGTCCCTTCCCGGAGGCTCCTGCAAGGGCTTCTCCGCTGAGTTTGAGAAGAATCCTTTTGTATTTCATAACTTGATTTTTCAATTAAATTCTAACAAAAGTATTCAAAGATTATGTTATTTACAACTTTAGGGTTAACTTTGCACCCACTTTAAGCAAAAAGAAACAACATCATAACTATGGCAAAACTCTTCACCTCTTCTATCGGCAAAAAGCTCATTATGAGCGTCACCGGTCTGTTTATGGTTCTCTTCCTGACTATGCATATGGTGCTCAATTTCACCAGCGTGTTCAGCGCGGAGACTTTCAAGGCCGTATGTGATTTCATGGCGCTTCCGGTTGTAACAATCATGACTCCCATCCTTGCGGCAGGCTTCGTTTTCCATATCGTCTATGCCATCATACTTGAGATAGGCAACCTGAAGGCCCGCGGCGGGGTCAAGAGATACGAAGTCTCCAACAAAGCGGCTACCGATTCCTGGGCAGCCCGCAATATGATATGGCTGGGCCTGATCGTGCTCTGCGGCCTCTGTCTCCACCTGAGCCACTTCTGGGCAGACATGCAGCTGGCAGAAATCACCGGCGGCGAGGCTGCCGACCCCAACATGCTGCTGGGACAGACTTTCGGTTCCTGGGGTATCACCATCATCTACCTGATATGGTTCTTTGCCATCTGGATGCACCTCACCCACGGTTTCTGGAGTGCATTCCAGACCATCGGCTGGAGCAATGAGAAGTGGCAGAAACGCACCAAAGTCATCGGTATCGTTTACGTTACCCTGCTTATGGGCGGATTTGCAGTTACCGCCATCGTCGCCTGCCTGAGAGCCAACGGTATTCTCTAACGCAGATAGTCCTCGATTATCGAGTCACAGATAAAGAATTTGTCACGGGGGATGCGGTAAGCGTCTCCCGTGTCTTGTAATATTCCGGGCTGATTTATAAGATCTTTGGACGCGCCGCGGGCGGTGCGAAGGCCAAGCATTATCTGCTCGTTGTATATCTCATCGGGGGTCAGGCGCTCTTGCCCGCCTTCTGGGAGATTCCCCGCCTCCAGCGCAGAGCAGTACTCCTCCAGGGAGGCCGGGTTCCACTGCCTCAGGTCAGTTCCGTTAAAAGAGTGGGCGGCCGGCCCCAGCCCCAGATACGCGGTGCGGTTCCAGTAGGCGCTGTTGTGGCGCGAATGGCGGCCCGGGCGGCAGAAGTTTGATATCTCGTACTGCCCGTAACCCGCCTTCTGCAACACATCCTGCAGCAGGGCATACTGACGCGCGCAGGTTTCATCGTCGGGCTCGGAATACTTCCCCTCCGCAGCAAGCTCTGCAAGGGTACTCTCCGCTTCGAGGCTCATCTGATAGGCGGAGATGTGCTCCGGGGAGAGTTCAACTGCCTTTTGCAGGGTGTCGGACCACTCCCCATCTTCCAGAGCGGCGAAGCCGAAGATCAGGTCTATGGAGATGTTGTCAAAGCCTGCCTGACGCAACTTGTTGAACGCCCCGACGGCGGTGGAGACGTCGTGACGGCGGTTCATCCATTTAAGATGCCGCTCGCAGAACGACTGCACCCCCATACTGATGCGGTTCACGCCAACCTGTTTCAATGCAGGCAGCAGGTCGCCGCACGTTACCACATCCTCCGGATTGACCTCGACGGTGAACTCTTCCACCGCGCCCAGGTCAAAAACTGAATCAAGTATGGCGCGTATGGCGCGAAACTCGTCAGCGGAGAGCAGTGATGGTGTCCCGCCGCCAAAGTAGAGGGTTTTCACCGCCCCGCGCCCCTCGAGAAAACCACGCCGCATAGCGGATTCACGGCCAAGGGCCTCTATATAACGGGTGTGGGAAACCTGCCGGGGGCACACCTCGGAGTAGAATCCGCAGTAAGTGCAGAAAGAGGCACAGAACGGGATATGGAGATATATCCCGGCCAAAATTATCTCAGGATAAGGTCTGCGCTGCCCAACTTGCCGTCGGCACTGTAAACGTCAACGGAATAGGTACCCTTTGTAAAGTTTCCGTCACCGGAGAAGTATATGCTCATCTCCACCTCACTCCCCTGGTAATCGACCTCGCGGGATGCGCTGCAAACCAGCTGCTCGCCTCCGGAGGTAAACACCTTCTGGTCACCGGAGGTCATCAGGATGCCGTCAGGGCCCTTGACGCGGATATATATACGGCGGTAGCCGCTCTTGGCCAATGCGTTCTCTACAAGGCTGAGGTCGGTGCGCAACTTGACCACCCGGCTGCTGCGGTCGGTAACGCTGCCGCTGCCGTTGATGCCGACCAGGGTGATGCCGCGGGCCTTGACCACGCTGCCCTTGGAAACCTGTTTCTCCAGGTTGTCGGTGGTATTGCGCAGTTCGTCATACTTCTTGCGGCTGGTCTCAGCCTCCTTCTTGGCATTGGTGGCCTCCTCGCGCAATGTGCTGTTCAGGTTGTTGAGAGAGTCTATCTGGACTATGTAATGTTTCATTATGGCACGCATCGTACCCAGCTCATTCTCATATTTCTTGATCTGGGCACGGTTGGTGGCCTCTGTCTTCTTCAGGCGCTCTATCATCTGGTCAACCTTCTCGCGCTCTACCGCAAGGGAGTCGGAGAGCATCGTACTGCTGGTCTGCAGCGAGTCATAGTCGCTGCGGAGGGCTATCATCTGCTCGGTGAGGTCGGCCTTCTCCACTTTAAGCTGGGTCACGATCTTACTGTTGTTGATCCAGATAATCACCAGTCCTATCAACAGCATCGCCGCCAACATACCCAGGGCAATTATGATTTTTCTAAGTTTCTCGGCCGTTTCCATATGCTCAAGTATTGTGTTATTTGATACAAAAATAGTTAAATTTGCAATAATCAAACCATTCAGACAGATGAAATACCTTATTCGTTCGCTGAAATACCTGCTGTACTTTGTCATTATCTTTTTCCTGTGCCTGGCAATCGTTACTGTTTTCTCGCACCAGAGCCTTTCCAATATCCCGGCACTCTTCAAAGAGGGGTCTATGCTGCCCATCTGTCTCATCTTCATCGGAGTTGCTGCGCTTTATCCCGCCTTGGGCTACCGCAAGGGACGGCTTCATCTGGACGGCGAATGGAAAGAATACCGCAGCGCCGTGGTGGAAACAATGGAGGGGGCCGGCTACAAGATAGTGAGCGAAAACGACGACAAAATGGTCTGGCGCAGCACCCGGGCGTTAATCCGCCTTACCCGTATGTGGGAAGACACCATCACCTTTGTCCGTCAGGAAAGCGATCCCTCTCTGGTGCTGGTGGACGGCCCCAGCCGCGACACTTTCCGCATTGTGGAAACCGTGTATTACAACTACAGAATGTCCCACCCTCAAAGCGGAGAATAAAATGAAAACCGTCAAGTATTATGCAAACGACGTAGAGGCCCAGATGGACCGCTCCCTGCTGGAGGCGGAGGGTATCCAATGCAGCGTCCTCAACGAGAATATGAATTACGCGGGCTATTTTGCCGGCAGCAATTTCGATATCCAGCTGGTTGTTGCCGACGAAGACTACGGGCAGGCTCTCGCCATCCTGAACGCCACCGTAGCGGATAACCAGCAGGAATCTATCGGTGCGACAGAAGATGCCTGATTTCCCGTGGCACCTTCACGCCTGACACACAGCCTTTTACGCATTGTCCCTTGCGCATTTTTACGCAAGGGACATATCATAAACGACAGATTACCAAGGATGTAGGTGCCACGCAAATCGATGGTGCGGGAGCTATGATCAATCTTGTAAGCTGACGGTTTCCAGAAGAGAAGCCGCAACTGAGAGCTGGGCGTAGAAGTCTGCGCCAAATGCGGCTATGATGGGTTCCTTGAGGAACTGATATACCTTGACATTCTCGCGGCGACCCTTTTCGAATGCGCACTTGCAGAGATCCCAGCGATGCAGGTTCAGGGCCTTGCTTGAGTCTGAAAATGTTACGACCCTTATAGGATAGAGTCGGCAAGAGATGGGCTTGATGAAGTCACTTTTGCCTGTGATGTGTGCGCGTTCTACCGCGCAGAGGCAGTTCCCTTCCTCAAAAAAAGTGAACGCGCAAGGTTTGTCCGGATTCTCACTGAGGGCCTTGTTGCCGGCGGTGACGCGATCGGCGGATGACATCTCCATCAGCGGCGTCACCATGTCTCCGTCACCATCAATCTCAAAGAGACCTTTGGCGGCAACACACCTGCGTCCGCAATCTGTCATTATAGGACTGAATGCAGGCCAGGCCACCTCCAAAGCCTCCTCCTCACCTTTTTCCAGCGGCGCGCCGCTCTCCCCGATCACACAGCACGCCCCTTTGCACACGGCATAATCGCACGCAAAATATTCCGTCAGAATCTCGTCGGAGACCAGGATGTCATCTATTGAAATCATCAATTATATCAGCGGCTGATATACGACATGACTATGTCAGCAAGGGTGTCTTCGCTGTGGTCGTCGGCGCTCAATACGATGTCGTAGTTGCGCAGGTCATAGCGGCTCACCCCGGCATAGCGCTTCACATAATTCTCCCGGGCGCTGTCCAGATTGTTGATTATCTCGGCTGCTTCTGCTTCTGAAATGCCCTGCTTTGACATGACCCTCTGGACGCGATGCTGCATAGATGCGGAGATGAAAACATTCAACTTATTGGGATGATTCTTGAATACGAAGAAGCCGGAACGTCCTGCCACGACGCAGGAGCCGATCGCTGCAAAACTTTTGAGAATCTCGACCTCCGCCTTGAAAAGATCGTCGGTGGTGACAGCGGAACCTATCTCCTTGCTGTATCTTGAGTTGAAGCCCAGCGCCTCGATGGAGGGGATGGGAGATACCTTTGAGACTAATTCTGAAAGCCATCCTTTTTTCTCTGCCTTGAGGTGTTCTATTGTTTCTGCGCTGAGATTGAATTTCTTCTCAAGTGCTTCCAGCAAGAATTTATCGCAGTAGCGTGCGCCGAGTCTCTCTGCCAGTATGGCGCCAACAGTATGGCCGCCGGAGCCAACCTCACGGCTGATGGTAATAACAAAAGGGTTATTTGTATTCATATTGCTCATTATTGTTTATTGAAGACGGAAAGCCATATAGGTTATAGGCAACCCCTCGGCAAGGAATTTCTGTTCGTAATATGTTTTGACATTGAGTATGTCATCCTCTGTGACGCGGCCGCTGCCGTAGATATCGTTATTGGCTTCGATAATCTCCAGATTCTGCTCCCGTGCCACCTCCAGGGTATATTCGTGCAGCAGCTGGCTGTCGGTCTTGAGATTAACGATGCCGCCCGGCTTGAGGAACGCCCTGTACCGGTCCAGGAACACCGGCGAGGTGAGACGGCGGTTGGTGCTTTTGGGCTGCGGGTCGGCGAAAGTTATCCAGATTTCGGAGACCTCTCCCGGGGCGAAGATTGATTTGATGAAATCGATGCGTGTGCGCAGGAACGCCACATTGGGCATCTGGTTCAAAGTGGCGAACTTGGCCCCTTTCCAGAGCCGCGCCCCCTTTATATCCACCCCGATATAGTTAATATCCGGGTTACGCTGGGCCAGCGCGATGGTATATTCCCCCTTGCCGCATCCAAGTTCCAGAACTATAGGGTTGTCGTTGTGGAACACATCACGGCCCCAGTTCCCCTTGAGAGGATGCTCACCGGAGAGCATCTGGTCCGTAGCGGGCTGGATCAGGCAGGAAAAAGTCTCGTTCTCTGCAAATTTAAAGAGTTTATTCTTGCTCATCGCGCTCCCCCCTATATGAAAAACCCAGCGCCTGGATACGTTTCAGATCGGTCTCGTCCTTTGTGGAAACAAGCACCATCCAGCGCCCGGGAACAGTGTCACAGGTAATGTTCCTTCTCCATCCCCACTGGTTGTCTATAGATGCGCCGCACCGTTTGAACTGGACCTCGGCACCGGCTCCGAGCGCGGCTTTCTGGCGGACATTGCTCACCAGGGGGAATGCAACCGTCTCCTTATATGACTCGTGGCTGGGAGAGATTACCTCAAAGGTAAGGTCCACCGTCTCCTTGAAATGCTCTGTGGCATCCAGTCTGCAAACCACAGCAGTAGAGTAGGTTATCCCCTCCTCCATAGGCAGGTCGAAACTGATGCCCCGACGGAGGTCTTCCGGCTGGAGGTCCTGTACCAGCGAGAATTGCTCGTGCGGGTTATCGCACGATGCAACCACAATGGCGCATACAGCCGCCGACAAAAACCTAAGACTTGCTTTCATTCTTGTCGTTCCTGTTCCGCCTGCGGTTATTATTGCTGCGGTTATGCCCGCCGCCATTACCTTCCTTGTCGTTTTTACCATCCTTTGCAACTCTGCCACCATTGCCTTCCCTGGCGTCTCTGGCAACTTTTCCCTCTTTACCGCCTTTACCGTTGCCGTGACCTCCACGCCCGCCGCGACCGCGTTCCTTTCCGCGACGCCTGTCATTCGTGTCAAAGCGGTCGATATTGTCACCTTCGCCGCCAGTTACAAAATCGGGAGTATCGTCACCCCCCCGGGCCTTCTCTATCACGGGATCCCCTTTGGCGCCGCGCCGGTTCAGAGCCTTTATCTGCATCACCTGATCAACGCTCAGCGGGAACATATTGGCCATATTGTTCTTGTCAAAAGAGAACCACATAGTGCCCATCAGCACGTCTGTCTTAACCAGATATGCGAGTCCGTCCTTGAAATCGAGCGGTTCGCGGGCATCAGGCAGAGCCTTGCGTGCATCGATATAGGTGGACGCCTCGTAGTTTATGCAGCACTTTAGCTTGCTGCACTGTCCCGCGAGCTTCTGCGGATTCAGCGCAAGGTCCTGGCAACGCGCCGCCTGGGTGGTTATCGACTTGAAATCTGCCATAAACTTGGAGCAGCAAAGGGGCCTGCCGCACACTCCGAGGCCACCTATGAGACCCGCCTCCTGGCGCGCCCCTATCTGCTTCATCTCTATGCGGATATGGAACTCTTCTGCAAAGTCCTTGATAAGCTGGCGGAAGTCCACACGCTCGTCAGCGATATAGTAGAAGATGGCCTTTGTGCCGTCGCCCTGGAACTCCACGTCCCCAATCTTCATCTCCAGGCCGAGCCTGGCAGCCAGCTGGCGGGCGCGTATCATAGTTGAATGCTCGCGGGCGATTGCCTCCTGCCAGCGCTCGATATCCAGGGCCTTTGCCTTGCGGTAAATCTTCTTGAACTGATAGGTCTCCGGATTAATCCGCCGGCGGGCGCACTGACGCAACACCACAGCCCCACTGAGGGTCACTATACCCAGGTCGTGGCCGTTGGTCGCCTCGCAAATCACAAGGTCGCCGGCCTTAAGGTTCTGTCCCGATTCGTTGCGGAAAACAATCTTGCGGGTATTCTTGAAGCGGACCTCATAGAGATCCTTATACTTGTCATCTTCGATGCCCTCCAGCCAGTCAAAGTCTGCCAGCTTGCAGCAGCCGCTGTTGTAGCCCACCTGCAGGACGCCGTTATTGTCGCGTTCCACTATGCAGCCGCGGGAGCAATCGTGATTTCTATTCTCGTAGTCCATTGTAAGCTAAATGTACAGATAAAAGCGGTTTCCCAGGTCGGCGAAAACCAGTTTTGCCGACACATTGCTCTCCAACAGGCGGATTGCAGCATCCAGGGCAGCGGCAGAGCGGTCATAGAAAGTCTCTTTGACTCTGGGAACCAGCATTGAAATATATTCTTTTTCTTCACTGTCGGCGAAGGCAATCTGCGGCAGACCCTTTGCCGACACAAACATTTTACGGATGAATCCTTCTGCATATACGCACCACTGGCGCTGCCGGTCCTTACCGAGAGCGGCCAATGAGTCGGCCACATCCAATACGTCGGCAAGCGACTTTGACAGGGCCGCATCCATAAGCCCCTGCAGGAGCGACATATTCCGGGGATCGCCGCCGGAGGTCTCCATCCCGGCGATGGCCCGTCCCACGCTGCCGCCGGCCAGGGTGGCGACATTCATAGCGGCTTCACTGTCCAGGCCGAACTTATCCTCCAGAAGACGGGCCATATCGTCCCTCTGTTCCGGCTGCAGACGGATGATCTGGCAGCGGGAGAGCACTGTGGGGAGCATCTTCTCCACATTCTGTGTCACCAGCAGGAACAGCGTCCCTGCCGGGGGCTCCTCAAGCAGCTTGAGCAACTTGTTGGCAGCCTCGCCGTTCATCTTATCCGCCTGCCATATCACCATAATC
>CAMKTW010000038.1 GCA_946415795.1 uncultured Bacteroidales bacterium | reverse complement strand
TCAAGAACATAATCGATTCTATCAACGTAATCAAGAGTTTCAACCGCGAGGGGATAGAGGCCGCCAAGCAGCTCGATATCCAGAATCAGGTGACTGCGAACCAGATGAAGACCAGGCGGGTGGGTTTCTACTATGCCGGTGTGAAGAGTTTTGTCAAGCAGGTCGGCACCGTGCTGGTAATCATCCTCACGGCCTATCTGGTACTGACTGGCTATCCGGGGATGAGCATCGGAAAGATTATGTACCACGTAATGCTCTTCTCCAATGTGATAGCCCCCATCACCCAGCTCCAGCGCATCTTTGACGATGTGAACGACGCGCTGATTTATGCAGAAGGGTTCTTCTCTATCCTGGATTCTGACAGTGAAGTGGAGCCTTCCGGTAATTACCGTCCGGAGCGTATCCGTGGCAGATTTGAATTGCGGGATGTGGATTTCACCTATCCCAACGGGACCCAGGCGCTGTTCGGGGTGAATATGGTAATCGAACCCGACAAGATCACGGCCCTGGTCGGCCTTTCCGGTGCCGGCAAGAGTACTATCGTCAACCTGCTGGACAAGTTCTATGTGCCTCAAAAGGGTACAATTACCCTGGACGGTGTGGATTTGTGCGAGTATGACACTCAATACCTGCGTGAGAACATCGGCCTGGTGTTGCAGAAGAACCATATCTTTGACGGAACCATTGAGGAGAATATACTCTACGGCAAGCCGTCAGCCACCCACGAAGAGGTGGTGGAGGCGGCAAGGAAGTCTCATATCTACGACCAGATAATGGCTCTTCCCGGGCAGTTTGAACAGAAGGCCAGCGACCTCTCCGGCGGTCAGCAGCAGCGCATAGCCATAGCCCGGATGTTTTTGAAAAATCCTCCGATCATCTTCCTGGATGAACCTACGGCAAGCCTGGATGCAATTGCAACTGAGCAGATTAAAAACAGCATTGATGCAATCAAGAAAGACCGCACCGTCATAATCATCTCCCACAGCATATCCCAGATTATTGACAGTGAGATGGTATATGCCCTCCGGAACGGCCGTGTAGAAGAGAGCGGTGACCCCGATTCAATTTACAGGAAAGGCGGTATCTACAAAGATATAATAGATGCCTCGGCCCGCAGTCTCAACATAGAGAAAATAGCCAGGACTATTTCTGAGAATTAGTTATCCCGGCGTTACTTCATCAACTTCTTATACTTGAAGCGCTTGGGCTCAGTGTTGCCAAGGCGTTTCTTCTTGTTCTCTTCGTATTCTGAGTAGTTGCTGTCATAGAATACCACCTGGCTGTCCCCTTCGAAGGCGAGGATGTGGGTGGCGATGCGGTCCAGGAACCAGCGGTCGTGGCTTACCACGACAGCGCAGCCGGCAAAACCGTCCAGACCCTCCTCAAGGGCACGGATGGTGTTCACGTCCACGTCGTTGGTAGGCTCGTCCAGCAACAGCACGTTGCCTTCGTCCTTCAGGGTGAGTGCCAGGTGAAGGCGGTTCCGTTCGCCGCCTGAGAGTATTCCGCATTTCTTCTCCTGGTCGGCGCCGGAGAAGTTGAAACGGGATATCCAGGCGCGGGCATTGATGTCCCGTCCGCCGAGGCGTACCCATTCAGAATCGCCGGCCACTGTCTGGTAAACTGTCTTTTCCGGGTCGATGGACTTATGCTGCTGGTCAACATACGATATCTTGGCGGTCTCGCCAATCTCTATGGTGCCGGTATCGGGAGTATCGATACCCATTATCAGGCGGAAAAGTGTGGTCTTGCCGGCGCCGTTGGGGCCGATTACCCCCACAATGCCTGCCGGCGGCAGTTCAAACGTCAAGTGTTCAAACAGTACGCGGCCATCGTAGCTCTTGGCAACGTCGTGGAAACTGATGACCTTGTTGCCCAGGCGCGGTCCGTTGGGGATATAGATCTCCAGGTTTGCCTCTTTCTGTTTGACATCGGCGCTGGCGAGTTTTTCGTATGCGCCCAGACGTGCCTTCTGCTTGGCCTGACGGGCACGAGGCGCCATACGGACCCACTCCAGCTCACGTTCCAGGGTCTTGCGGCGCTTGCTCTCCTGTTTCTCTTCCTGGGCCAGCCGGATGGTTTTCTGCTCGAGCCAGGATGAGTAGTTGCCTTTCCAGGGAATGCCTTCGCCGCGGTCAAGTTCAAGGATCCAGCCGGCCACATTGTCCAGGAAATAGCGGTCGTGGGTCACTGCAATCACTGTGCCCTTGTATTGCTGCAGATGGGCCTCAAGCCATTGGATACTCTCTGTGTCGAGGTGGTTAGTGGGCTCGTCAAGAAGCAGTACGTCAGGTTGCTGGAGCAGCAGCCGGCATAGTGCCACCCTACGGCGCTCACCTCCCGACAGGTTGCGTATCAGAGCGTCTGACGGCGGACATTGCAGAGCGTCCATTGCGCGTTCCAGTTTGGAATCGATCTCCCATCCGCCAGCGTGGTCTATAAGTTCCGTGAGTTCTCCCTGTCGCTCTATGAGTTTGTTCATTTGATCATCTTCAAGCGGCTCGCAGAACTTCATCCCGATTTCGTTGTATTCTGCCAACAGGTCCATTACATCCTGCACTCCTTCCTGGACTACTTCCAGAACGGTCTTGTCGGGATCCATCTCAGGCTCCTGAGCCAGATAGCCCACGCTGTAGCCGGGTGCCCATACCACCTCGCCGCGGTAGGATTTCTCCACACCGGCAATAATCTTGAGCAGAGTGGACTTACCGCTGCCGTTGAGGCCTATGATGCCAATCTTGGCACCGTAGAAGAAGCTCAGGTATATGTCTTTGAGGATTACCTTGTTGTTGTGCGGCAAAACCTTGCCCACACCGCACATAGAGAAGATGATTTTTTCGTCTGCCATAGTGGTGATATTTCTCCAAATATACCAATAAAATGATTACTCTTCAACCACTTTCCAGCCGCGCGGGAGGGAGAGGTCGTAGCTGAATTTACCGTCGGTGCAAGTCCAGTCCAACTTGATTTCGCCGTCCGGGACGGGGAGTATGGCGGAGCATTGCTTGAGGCCGGTGTCGCTCAGGTGCAGGGTCACGGTCTTGTTCACGCGGTCAACGGCATAGATGCCGGCTGCGTCCCGATATAGTACGTGAGCCAGGTGGGCGGCGAAGCCGTGGTTGCAGCTGTCACTGAAGGTCATATTCTCCCAGAGTGTTCCTGTAAGTTCAGCCATCGGGAGATAGAAGTCCTTCGCCTCCCTGAGCGACTGCGCACCGAGTCCGTTCCCGGAGAGCAGCTCCATACGCAAGTAGTTGCCAAACAGGGCGTTGGCCTTGGGTACGTCGGGATAATTGTCCTGCTTGTCGCGTATGGGACCGAATTCGGTGACCATCCGGTTCCATAGTTCCGGATATGTCTCCGGGGTGGCGGTTTTAAAGAAGAAAGCATAATACTGACAGGTCTCGGTGTGGTTGTCGGTACGCACCAGGCTGCCGTCCTCATTGCGGATGGCATTGTCGCAGAAGAAGCGGCCGTCAAAACTCTGCCGGCGGATGGTCTCGCGCATAGCTTCTGCACGCTCGTGCAGCGCAGGGTCATTGTACATTCTGCAAACAGCGTCCAGCATTGCCGCATATTGCATATTTGACGGATAACTTACATCCCACACGAAATGGTTGGCGGCCGACCACTCAATGAAGACCCAGCTCTGGAGCCTCTCCAGAAGGCCGTCGCTGTTGAGATACTTGTCAAAGAAATCTACCAGGCCGTAAACGCGGTTCCGGAATGCATCTATCATCTCCCGGTCGCCGCTGCGCTCAAGGTACTCTTCCAGCTGCAGCACGAACCACATTGCGTAGTTGGGGATGTAGGTCCCTCCTTCAAAGTTGTCGGAAGGGTAGCACATAGGAACCATCCCCTCCGGTATGGTCTTGAAATGCTCTGGCAGCAGATAGTTCTCCAGGAAATTCTTTTCCACGTTGGTGGCTCCGGAGAGGTCGCACTCTACACGGGCTGAGAAATAGCTGTCGCCTATCCAGCCGGCACGTTCCCGCGAAGGGCAGTCCATGAAGATGTCGAGGGCGCACTGCCGGATGGTCTGGCGCGCTGCATCAAAGATTATGTTCAGAGCCTCGTCGTCGCAGCTGAACTGACCTGCACCCACGGCAGAATTGCAATAATCGCGTATGTAAATCCTCTCTATCGTGGCATCACCGGTAAAGGCAACCTGGGCATATTGCATTGAGTAGGGCTCTATGCTCTCCAGTGTGTAATGGCCCGGTTCCAGATCCCAGGCGACATAGCCCCTGAACGGCATCCTGTGCTTGAGCTCCCCGTCGGTGAGCAGTTCTTCATAATCTATGGTGAGGGAGGTCTTTTCCTTTACTTCAATCTCACAACCAAGGAAGCCGCTGTATTCGCGGCCGAATGTATAGAGTTTGCGCCCGGCATCCAGCACAGAGGCCTCGTGCACTGTGTAGTCGGGGTAGGGGACGCGCCGGACGATGGTGGTCTTTGCCTGTTGCTGAGCCAGTTTCACCTCTTTGTCGCTGCTGTAACCGACATCTTTCTGCCAGTCTTCGTAATTGCAGTCCAGCACCCAGTGCTCCATCTGCGTCCGCTGGTAGCTGTATTTTGGCACCTGCTGCACGCGCTGTTGCAGGTCATAAGCCGTGAAATCGCTGCCGGTGGAGGCAATCACCTTGCCGCCCGATACAATCTCCGCCTGAAGGAAAGAAGGCTGGTTGAGCAGGTAGAAAGACTCTGTGTTATATCCGGTTACCTCCACGGAGACTACGTTCTTGCCTTTGTGCAAATATGGGGCAAGGTCGTAGCAGTCAATGCGATAGAAATCGTGTGCAGCCACGCAGGGACCGTGTCCTACAAACTCTCCGTTCACCCTCAGGCGGTAGATGGTCGATGCCGCTATGCGGATGTCCGCATCGCGGTGATAATCAATAACCGTGCGGAAAGCCAGCGTCAGATTTACCTCAGTCTCGCGTCCTTCTGCCCAAACCGGTACGGCTTTCTTAAATGAATCAATGTTCTGTCTGTCGATAACACCTTCTTTGCAGCCGATGCAGCATGCCGCAGCGAGAAGGATAAAACAAAGTCGCTTGAATATCATAGTGCAAAATTATTTGTATAGTTTAATCGCTTCTGGTGATCCTACGATCCATATGATATCCCCAACCTGCATTATCATATCAGGCTCAGGGTTCATAAATGACTCCTCTCCGCGTTCAAGGCCTATCAGCATACATCCGGAGTTGCGCATATCAACCATCTTCAAGGACTTGCCTGTCAGAAGGGAGTCTTCCCCAAGGGTAAAGGATTCCACCTCTACAGGAGCGGTCGGGGCGGGTGCGGGGGCGACATCCTCATCAAGCGCCTTCTTGAAGGCCGACACGCTGTCCAGGGTACCCACCACAAGGATTTCGTCGGCAGGGAACAGGTACTCCGATGCCGAAGGGATATTTATGATTTTTTTCCCGCGGGTTATCTTCACTATGTTCACGCCAAAGTCGCGGCGGAGCGGAATCTCCCGCAACTGCCGGCCGGTGTATCTGAAGTCGGAACTTACCTTGAGGCTTTCCACGCAGATGTCGTGGCCGCTCATCTTCTCGCGGATCGAGGTGGTAACGGGTGCAGTTTTGCGCTGGTAATCGTCTTTCTGCCTGATATTCTCTACAAACCGGCTCTCGAGCGTGCTGGAGCGTTTGTTAAAGATGCGCAGCAGTATGAACATCGCCGCCGCCAGGGATGCTATCAGGATCACGATACCGATTCCGGGCTTGAAGTAGTGCGACACCACCGTCACCACATAGGCCACCGCCAGGAATATCTTCAAGGCGCTCATCGCAATCAGCGGACCGCGCCCGGCAGCGGACGATCCGGCCCAGATGCTGTCGTAAAGCTCCTTATAATTGCCGGCAGCTATCACCATTCCGTATAGGAGCGGGGACATTACCAGAAGCGTGACAAGAGCGCATATGAGGTTGATTATACCGGGCGCCAGGTTCACGAAGTGATTCTTGGCGAATGTGTCCAGAAACATATTTGAGGCAAGCAGAACCGCCACCAGCATCACGTTGTATGGTATCATCCGAATCAGATAGGCTTTGATAAGTTTGCGCCACTGGCTCTCGCGTGCCTGCGAACGGCCTGAAGCGCGCACTTCACTGAGAGATGCGAACAGTTTGGGGTGCATCTTGCGGCTGAGCATACAATAGAATGGCTCCGAGAGTTTGATGAAATACGGTGTCGTGAATGTGGTGATCACAGAAACTGCCACTACCACCGGATATATGTAATCCGCCATAACTCCCAGGCTCTTGCCCAGGCTGGCGATGATGAATGCGAATTCACCGATCTGCGCCATCGAAAAACCACTGCGCACGGCACTGTGAAGCCCCTGGCCCGCCATCAGTACGCCGCTGGTAGCAAACAGTGGGATGCCAATCACGACCACTATTATCAGTATGAGTATAGGCTGCCAGTACTGAACTATGATAGCGGGATCTACCATCATTCCGACGGAGACGAAGAAGATGGCGCCGAACAGGTCCTTTATGTTTTTGATGGAGTGGGAGATGTGTTCGCCTTCAAGCGTCTCTGCAAGCAGTGAACCCATAACAAAGGCTCCCAGGGCAGACGAGAATCCGGCAGCGGTGGCCAGTGCCACCATACCAAAGCAGAGCCCCACCGACAGTATCACGAGCATCTCCTCGTTCATCACCTGCCGGCCCCTCTTGAACAGGGTGGGAATCAGGTACATACCCACTACGAACCAGAGTATCAGGAAAAAGAGGAGTTTAAGGAGGGCCATCACCATCTCGCCGCCTGCAAACTGCTGGCTGACCGCCATCGTGGAGAGCAGCACCATAAGTATGACCGCGAGCAGGTCTTCCACCACGAGTGTGCCGAATACGACATTTGTAAATGGCATCCCTTTCAACCCGAGGTCATCGAAAGCCTTGATGATGATGGTGGTGGATGACATCGACAGCATACCGCCCAGAAAGATGCGTTCCATATGGCTCCAGCCCATCGCGCCGCCGACCATCATACCCGTTACAAACATTCCGGCGAAGATCGTTCCGGCCGTGATCAGGGCGCTGCTGCCGACCTTGAGCAGTTTCTTGAAGCTGAACTCCAGCCCGAGGGCGAAGAGGAGGAAAATGATGCCTATCTCAGACCACTGCTCCACAGTCTCCGGATTGGTGAGGTTGGGGAAGAGGCCAAAGTGCGGCCCTACAAGGAATCCGGCAACTATGTATCCGAGTATCAAAGGCTGTTTGAGAGCCTTGAATATCAGAGTGATAATTCCGGCAGAAATGAATATGAGGGCCAGGTCCCTGACAAGGTTAAGGTTTTCGTCCATAATCTGTTACGTTAAAATGGGCTCAAGCCTGATTCCTGGCGGTAGTAAATCTGCGTTTCAGATGACGGTTCTCCAGAAAGAATATTGTGACTATCGATAATGTGACAACTGCTGCAACAATGTGGGCGACGGTCAGGGGGAGCGAAAGTCCGCCAGCCTTGTGCGGAGCAACCATAAAGTAGCAAGAGCACACATAGGTGAGGAAAGTTGCAGGGATGGCTGTGAACAACGGGCTTTTGCCGTGTTTATAGAGGTATCTGGAGGTTGTCCAAAGTACAATCGCTGCAAGGACCTGATTGGATATGCCGACGTAGTTCCAGATGGTTGAAAAATCTGACGAGCATACCAGTACGGCCACAACAAATATCGGGAGTGCAGTGAGTACCCTGTTCAGGATAGGTTTCTGATTGATATGGAGCGCCTCAGCAAGAATCAGGCGGATGCTGCGGAAAGCCGTGTCGCCGGAGGTGATGGGGCAGGCGATTACCCCCAGGATGGCGATTATCGCACCGACCTTGCCCAGCCAGTCGCTGCATATTGCATTAACCAGTATTGCCGGAGTTTTTCCTGCTGCGGCTGCAGCGTTGAGACCCTCCGGCCCTCCGGTGTATGCCATTGCGGCTGTCGCCCATATTGAGGCAACTATACCTTCGCATATCATCGCTCCGTAGAATACCGGGCGGCCATATTTCTCATTTCCTATGCACCGGGCCATAATGGGGCTTTGGGTGCTGTGGAAGCCAGATATCGCGCCACAGGATATCACTATGAACAACAACGGGAACAGGATATTGGTCTGCGGGTTGCTGTGGAAGTTGCGCATTTTGTCAAATGTGAGCTCGGTGAGATGGATACTCCCGTTGCCCCCCTTCACAATCAGAGCAAACCCAACTGCGACCGCCATGAACAGCAGCGCCCCTCCCAGATAAGGATATATCTTCCCGATTATCTTATCGATAGGGACAAGGGTGGCCAGTATGTAATAGACAAAAATGACAATCACCCAGAACAGTTTGTTCACCGGCGCCATAGTGTTCAGAAGGTCTGCCGGGCCTGTGACAAATGAGCATCCTACGCCTATGAGCATCACTGCGATGAATATGTTCATCACAGTTTTGACGTGCCGGCCAAGATAAAAACCGATCAGCGAAGGTGTGCTGCGGCCACCGGAACGGATAGATATCATCCCTGAAAAGTAGTCGTGCACAGCACCCATAAAGATGCAGCCGACAACTATCCAGATGTATGCCATCGGGCCGTACGCCGCGCCCAGTATCGCCCCAAAGATGGGCCCGAGGCCGGCGATGTTCAGGAATTGTATGACGAATACGCGCCAGGGTTTTATCTCTTTAAAGTCCACGCCGTCGGATTTGTAATGGGCGGGAGTGGCTCGGTTGGGGTCCGCCTGGAACAGGCGCTTTTCAACAAATCGACCGTAAAGCAGGTACCCTGCTACCAAAAGTGTAATACAGACCAGAAAGGTTATCATAGTGAAGGCAAATGTAGGCAAAATTGTCTATCTTTGACCACCTTTATCAAACATATATTTCCGTTGTAATGAAAAGATTCCTTTTGCCTGTCGTGCTCTGCATACTGCTTGCCGGTTGTGACTTGTCCCGGTCGGACATCAAACCCGCAAACCTTACCACAGAGTATAAAGAAGATGCATTTACAGATGTCACAAGCCCCCGTTTTTCCTGGATAAACCTGAGTGTCAAAAACGGAGCGCTCCAGAGTTCATACCAGATAAGACTCTTCAAAGACCCAAAGCATCCGGACCAGGCATACTGGGATTCTGGAATCATTGAAAGCAACGAGTCGGTGCTGGTGCCCTACACAGGTGATGCGCTGGAACCCTGTACCGACTATTTCTGGCAGGTACAGGTACGTGATGCGAACGGGGAGACCTCTGCATGGAGCAAGCCCTGCCACTTCCACACCGGATTGCTCGGCCGCCAGGATTTATGGCAGGCGCAGTGGATAGGCGCCCCCTGGCAGGGAGAGAAATCTTATGACTACGATACATCGGAAGTGGTTTTCCCCGCACCTCTGCTCCGCAAGGAGTTTGAAATAACCAAACCTGTAAAGTCGGTGCGCTTCTACGGCACCGGTCTCGGTTATTTTGAGCTTTATTTTAATGGCGGCAGGGTAGGTGATGAATACCTTTCTCCCAACGAAACAAATTACGGCTACCGTGAGAAACTGGAAGAGCGGCTCCTCCCGATTCCGGACCCGTTCAACGGATATAGCGTGGCGTATGTAAGCTACGACCTTACAGATATGGTACGCAAGGGGCGCAATGCCGTGGGGGCAATCCTCGGCAACGGTTATTACGACCTGGTGTTCCGCCGCTTTGTGATGGGCTATGGCGTGCCGAAACTCTTCGGTCAGATTCTTATCCGCTACGAAGACGGCACCGATGAGGTGATTGCGACCGATACTACCTGGAAAATTGAGAAGAGCGCCATTGTTTACGACCAGCTATATTTTGGTGAAATCTATGACGCCCGTCTGGAACACGAGGGGTGGAGCGAACCCGGATACGACGATTCTGCGTGGGCTTGTGCTCTCCAGAAACGGGCTCCGGAGGGCGAGCTGTTTGCACAGACCGGCCTCCCGGACAGGATTACCGGCAAGTGGGCCCCTACATCCATAGAAAAGGTTGATTCTACCGGTGCATTCCTGGTGACCTTCCCCGAATATATCTCAGGATGGGTCGAATTGAAGAATCTGGACCTTGAGGCCGGGCAGGAGATAACTATCCATAACCTTACTGAAGATTATAACGCAGTAGAAAAGGTCGTAAGTTTTATGACCTATATCGCCAAGGGTGGCGGCAACGAGAGCTGGCATCCCCGCTTCGAATACTTTGCGTTTCAACAGGTTGAGATATTTGGTCTGAATGATTTGCGTCCAGACCAGATAGAGGCGCAGGCGGTCAACTCAGATATCCGTCAGGCGACCGCTTTTGAGTGCTCTAACGAGA
>CAMKTW010000037.1 GCA_946415795.1 uncultured Bacteroidales bacterium | reverse complement strand
TTTCAGGCTGCCACTGGCAGAGCGACGTGGATGCAAGCCGTCCCGTGGCGGGAATCGGTTATTCGTATCTCCAGTCCAATCTCGATTTCCAGAGAGATATGATTCTTGCCCGCGAAGAGTTCAACAGGCTAAATGAGTAAAACGATGAGAATAATAAGATTACTGACCCCGATCGCCTGTATCCTTGTTTTGGCAGGATGCAAGAATAGTTCAACGACAGCCATAATGACTCCCAGGATTCCCGTTTACGATTCGCAGGGAATCCCCGGCCCCGAAAACGAAAGGGAAACGCAGTTGATTTTCGACCACCCGATAGTTGTCAAGGACGGGTGGCTGCAGCCCTGGATGGACTATGACACCCTTATGGTGTGGTCAATGAACTTTCTCATAGACGGCCCCAAAGTAGAGACGCCGGACGGAGTGCTCCCCGGTTACCTTGCAACCGCCTCTTATGAGAAGTGGGCTAAGGTATTCCCTGAAGTCTTGACAGAAGACAACATCTGGCGTGGCAATATGATTCCCAACAACCAGGGCAGCAACGTCTATTTCGCAATGAAGCTTTTCCGCTATTACTATCCATATACGGGAGACTTCCGCGCGCTGACACCCGTGAAGAACATCCTGGACAGGATGCTGATGTTCATCACTCCCGACGACTGGGCGTGGCCGGGGATGGTCCGTACCCAGGACAATGACAATCCCGACGGAATATGGCTGGATGAAAGACTCGAACCCGACAAGGCCGGTATGGTGGGCATCGCGTTTATGGATTATGCGAAATATACCGGAGAGGAGAAATACTTTGCTATGGCAGAGCACATTGCCGACCTGCTGCTGAAGCATATCAAGGACGGTTCCGAGAAAGAGTCTCCGCTCCCCTTCAGGGTGAATATGCGCACCGGCGAGACCGAGGATCCATATACGGCCGATATGATATTCGTTGTAGAATTCTTTGACAAGCTGCTGTCTTGCGACACCTCCCTGGACAAGGCAGAGATCAAGGCAAAGAGAGACCTGGTATTCAAATGGATAATGGAGTGCCCCTTGAAGACCGGACTCTGGTCCGGGTATTTCGAGGATGTCCCCGAGTATATGGCCAATATCAACCAGTTCTCCCCTATGGAGACCGCAAGGTACCTGCTTGACAATCCGGCTGCCTGCAAGGATTACAAACAGGTCGTCCTGGATCTGCTCGCCTTTGTCAAAGGGCGCTTCGGCGGCACTGTCCGTTACGGCGGAGTCAGCGTCAACGAGCAGGACGCCTGCTACTATGAAATGGGAAGCCACACCGCCCGATATGGCTCCGTGATGGCACGCTGGGCAGGTGAAACGGGCTGTGAGCAGGCTAAGAAAGAGGGCCTCTCTACTCTGGCACTTGCAGAGTATATAGCATACAATCAATCATCGAAGGGCAACATATCTGTCAACTCAGTCGGACTCGAATGGGCCGGAATCTGGAATTCAGACTGCTACTTTGACTATCTGCCCCACTTCCTTGAAGGTATGGCCGCCTGGCCGGAAATCATCCCGGAGGGAACCGACCACATATTCAGCACCACATCAATGCTCAAAGATGTTGAATACGCCCCCGGCAGCGTGAAATACACCGCGATTGATGCAGACGGTACCGAGAAGATAAAGCTCTCGTTCAAGCCGGAAGTCCTTTCCGGCGGCAAGCCGCTTCCCAGAACATTCTGGAAGTTTGGCTCCTGGAGAGGCTGCGACAATATCCTCACGATAAACCGCAGCGGCGTGACCGACATCGAGATAGTCAGTCGATAACGCTTTATTCCTGTTTTGGCAGGCGGAGAGGGAGAGCTCCGGGCAACACCTTGAGTACGAACCTGGAGCCGGGGAGTTGTTCGCCGTCTATATAAATGTCAATGAGGTCCCTGCTGCTTACTGTCACCTCGCGGGCCTGACGGTACAAGACTTTGTTACGGCCGATGCGGCTGCCTATGTGGTGGCCGCTGCGGTAGAGGGGGATCAGCATCAACAGCCTTAAAAGGCTCATTGCGCGGAAGTAGCATACATCAATGAGGCCGTCATCTACCTTTGCGTTTGGCGCGCAGTTGAATTCTCCGCCCACGCGGCGTCCATTGGCAACGGTGCAGAGCACCATCGGTCCACGGGCCATGCGCTCGCCGTCTGCCGTAATCTTTATGCGGTTGTAACGGCTGGTGAGGAAGGCGTTTATAACACCTCTGGTGTAGGCTTCGTGGGCAGATTTTCCTTTGGCGACAAGTTCGTTGGCTCGGGATGCCACTTTTGAGTTAAAGCCTATGTTGCAGACGTTAAGGCAGTAACTGTCATTAACCTGGATGATATCTGTCGGGGAAACGGTGCCGTCCAGCATGGCCCTTACACTGCGGAAATTGCGGCCCGGGAAATTTATTATGAAATCCTCAGTGGCGCCACCGAAATAGAGGATTGACATGGTCTTATTGGTACACTGCCTGGCTGTCGGATCATCGGAATTCATATATCCTACCAGACCTGAGGCGACACCGTTGATGATTCCGTTGCCGCCGCAGGCCACGAAACAGATCTCCTCTTCAGGATGGAGGTCGCAGTAGAGGCGTACATAGCGTGTTGCATCACCCTCACCCAGGGTGGTATATACCTCGTGCTTGTGCGGATTCTCCTTCAGCTGGTCAAAGAAATCCTGATATTGCGGCGCCTTGTCGGAGCGTCCGTTAACTAAATAGATGTATTTCATACTTTCAGGCTCATTATAGTGATGTCATCGCTCTGCGGGTGACGCGCGGTGAAGGACTTCACAGACTGGTAGATGTGTTTCACGACGGTCTCCTCATCCATATCGGCCTTAAGCTGCTTGATGTCCTCCATCAGTCTGTCCTCTCCGTACAGTTCAAGGTTGTCGTTCTCTGCTTCCGTTACGCCGTCGGTGTAGGCCACAATGCGGGTTCCCGGCTCAAGGTCGATGTGTTCATCTTCGTACGGGAAGTGTTCAAGGAGGCCTGCCGCCAGATTGCTCTTGACAGGGAGGAAGCGGGGCACGCCATCGGGAGAGATAATAAGCGGCGGGTTATGTCCGGCATTGCAGTAGTCCATCCGGAGCGTCTTCAGATTGATGCGTGCGATGAAGAGAGTGACAAACATATCGTTGCTGTTGGAGTCGGCCACGCTGTTGTTTATGCGGCTCACCGACTCGTTCAGAGGCAGGTCCAGAGTGGCCACAAAATGGAGCATTGCGCGGGTGATGGCCATCACCAGCGAAGCCGGAACGCCCTTGCCGCTGACATCGCCTACGGCAATATGGAGCACGTCGCCCTTGCGGATGAAATCGTAGAGGTCACCGCCCACCTCCTTGGCCGGCTTAAGCATTGCGTGCAGCTGAGGTGGAAAGTCCGTGTTCAGCATCCCCATCTGGATGGTGCGCGCCACGTTGAGTTCCGACTCCATCCGCTCGTTGTCACTTCTGGTGGTCTTCAGCTGCCCGATGTAATCCGAGATGGAATTCTGCAGATAGACAAAACTGTCCCGCAGCCGCAGCATCTCATCTTTGCTGGCGATTTCAGGCAAATTGGCTTTGAAATTACCCTTGGCCATATTCAGGGCAGAAACTGAAAGTTCCGTGACGGGACGTGTCATCCGGCGGATCTCGCGGCGGCACATGAAATAGATGATAATCAGCCCCACAGCTACTACCAGCAGGGGACTGAGGGTCAGCATCAGCGGAGCTGTACTTGCGGCCTCATTTGTGATTACATATCGGACGACAAGCCATACGGCGATGAAAGAGACCAGGAAGATTACTGTGACTATGCCTATTATCCTCCAGCTCAGCCGGCTTGAAAAAGATCTGTTGTTCACTTGGTTATGGTTTTGTATCGGTTACGGTTAGTCCATCGGGATATCCGGTTGCTGCACCGACAGGGGGATATCTTTCTGGGTAAGGTAGAACATATAGAGTACTACGGGCTTGGTGCCGCGGTTCTCGCCGTGATGAACGGTGTTGACCATCTCCACGATGGCTTCCCCCTCGTGAACCACCTTTTCCTTGCCATCCTGGCCGATGATGGTCAAATCTCCCTGCACCAGTATACCGTGGTTCATCACAGGGTGGTAATGCCAACCGAGTTTCTGTCCGGCCGGTATCTCATATTTGACGGCTACGATTTCAGGTTTACCCTGCAGATAGTCGGGCAGTTCCTCTCCGTCCCAGCTCTGGCTGGTGCGTATCAGTTCTGTGCTTTGTACCGACTGGGCAGAGGGGTTTTCCTGAACATCAGACCGTTTGCAGGCAGTCATCACTGCCATCGGGCCGCTGATTACTAAGATGGCGGCCATCACTCTGTACATAATCTTTCTCATAATTTTCAAGTTATAAAGTTATAAATATACGCTTTTTTCAACATCTTTCAACCACTTCTTCAGGATGACGCAGTATTTGTCGGTTTGTTCAACGAAGCAGGTGTGACGGGCGCCTTTGAATACCTCCCAGCGGCTGTTGGGAATATTCTCGTAGAGTGATGCCGCCACCACAGGCGTGCATATGTCGCGGGTGCCGCTGCAAATCAGGCAGGGTTGCTTGATCTGATAGAGGCGATCGGTGTATTCAAAATCGGCCAAATCTCCTAAAGGCTGGTATTCATTTGGACCCCATCCATATAAATAGGCCTCATTGCCGGCGCGTTTTGGACGGCGGATGCATTCTGGCGAGTCTTCATCGACACTGATGACGTAACGTTCATAATAATGCTCGTTTGCAATGAGATAGTCGGGGGAGTCCCACTTCCCTGAGGCCTCGGCGCGTCGGATGGCCTCCTGATCTTCTTCAGACATATATTTGATGAGGCGGTGCTGCTCACTGGCCCAGAGCGAGCTGGAGGCGTGACCGGAGGAAAGAATTACCGACACGACACCTTCTGGCTGGTAGTCAATGAGATAGGCGATGGCCTGCATCGCCCCCCACGACTGGCCGAGTATGTGGACCTTCTCAAGGTGCAGATATTCGCGCAGGGCGATGAGTTCGTTGATCCAGGTCTCCTTGGTCCAGAGCTCTGGATGGCAGTCGAGGTATGAGTTGCCGCAGCCTATCTGGTCGTATGAAATCACCTGACGTCCTGTGTCTGCAATGCAGTCCAGCACTTCAAAGTAGTTATGTGTGCTGCCCGGGCCGCCGTGCAGAAGCAGTAGGGAGGGTTTGTCAGAGGGCTCTCCAACAATCCTATAATAGGTCTTATAGCCCAAAAAAGGCATATATCCTTCGCTGATGGGGTGTTGTTTCATATTGTCAACATAGATTGATTACTTAAATCATTATTCAGAACTTCAGTATGATTTCCGCCACGCCGGAGAAACCGGAGACCGTCACCGCCTCCGTGACGGGGTCATACGAGCCGCCGCTGGCCTGAACGGCCCTCCTGCCGTCCGGGTGAGGCAGACGTATAGTCACGGTAGAGGGTCTTCTGTTCCCGGGGCAAGATACGTGTGCACGGATTTCTCCTTCAGAGACATTGGAGGTTACAACCAGGTCAACCGGGCCGAAATAACTGAGCACAGAGTCCAGGACTATTTTCTTGCCGTTCTCGAGCCATCTTCTTGGAATTACGTTGAGCAGCCTCAGGGTATCGCCGTCCTCCAGGTAGAGCATCTGGCGCGTCTCCATAAGGAAGTTGGCCTCTTCGTGCGTCTTATGGACGCTGACCTTGTAATAATGCTCCCAGAAAGTTCCTGTCTCATGGTCAAAGTGGGGGGCCGATGTATAGTAGTAGGTGTTCAGGAAGGGTTTAACCTGGCCAAGGCGTGCCTGAATAATGTTGTGTTTGCCGTAATATGGCTGGCTGAAGAGCGAATTACCCTGGCAGATGACATCCCGGTAATACTTGAGGAGCAGGGAGGCATCCCTGCTTTCCGGGTCGATTACTTCGGTAAAGATTAGGTGCAGCGGGCCGAGCAGTCCGTCTGGCGCCATAACGGTCCCGTGGGAGCGGTAGGTCTCTGCCTTGTGGAGAAGGAAGCGGGCCGTCGGGGATTCTGCCCAGGGGGAACAGGTCGGGCACCAGGATCCATCCGATACCGGGACGACGGGTGATGATGACAGACAGGCGTGGAAAGAATCCAGGATGTCCTGCCTCCAGGCTTTTGCCTCTGCTGTAAGTTTCTTCGCCTCCTCGTAACCGACTTCTGCCAGTACTTCGCCGATCCGCTTCAAGCCAAGATATGAATAACCGTTCAGCATAAACTGGTGGTACGGGTCCACGGGGTCGGCTACCTTGCCGTCAATCATTCCATAGCCGCGCCCCTTTAGTTCCTCACGGAGGTTCCGCCTCCTCCATTCAAGCAGATAGTCGCAAGCCTTCAGGATATGTCCCTTATACTGCTCGATCCACTGCCGGTCTCCGGTGTAGCGGTAATACTCCCCGATGGACCAGAGTACGGCACCTGTCTCTATCGTGTATCCTGCAAAGTTGACTATGCTGCCGTCCTCCTGCTGGGTGTTGAGGAAATATTGAAGGCAGCGGCGGGCCTGGTCGGTCAAACCCAGGGATTCGTAATACTGGATGATGGGCGCGCTTTCCGTTCCAATCGGGGAATAGACCCCCACGTTGGGGGCCAGTGTTCCCTGGTCGCGGTCGCCGAAGGTAATCAGGTCCAGATGCAGGAGTCCGGCCTTGAGCATATTTTCAATCCTCTCTTCAGGGACGTGTATCTTCGCGGCCGTATCAAGTTTTTTCTGCCAGAATGCCTTGCACTGCGCATAGAGCTCCTCATAGTCCCTTTGCGCCAGCGCTTCTGCGCGGGCGGCGGAAACAGGGCTGTGGGGAAGGAAGTGATCTACGCAGATAAACTCACCCGGCTGTAGGAGGACTGCGGTCTCCCCATTGGGCGCGGGGCGTCCGTCGGTGAGGCTGACACAGAACACGCGGCCGTCCTTGAACGAAGAGAAGCCCGTGGCAGGGTCATAGGTGTATTCTATACGACGATAGGAGGGGTACGGGACCTTAAACCAGGCATACCGCGGGACGTTTCCCTTGTTTGAGACAACAGTGTGAATGACCAGGACCGTCTCTTCCTCTGCCCCGGGTGTGTTTGCAAGGATTTCAGCCAACTGCTTTTGCTGGGTTTCCGTCCACGCCCGGCCCTGGGAGTAATTGTCAGAAATCATATAGTGCGTTCCCCTGACATTCTCTTCTGTGAGGACGGATTTCTCCAGCGTTACGAAACTCTTAGACTGATATACGACGTCATCGTCTTCCGTAACCGAGATGTAGATTGGAAATACGCCGTCCTCAAGGCTTCTGGTGATGTTGTCGTATGCACCCACGCCCCGGCTGAAACTATAATTGTAGCTGAGAGGATGGTCAGAGATGCTTTCGTCTATGAGCTGGGTGCTGGCAAGATTAGGGACGACTGTCTTGTCGGCCTGGTAGGTGGACGTAGCGTCCGGGAGCTCTTCAGTTATCTCAAACAGGCGGATGTCCCTGCTGATGCCCAGCCATATTGGAACACTCATATTGCGTGTGACTTTCTCTGCCGCTTCGAATGATGCCTCCTCCGACTGCTCGATCTGTTCTGTCTTGGAGACAAGATGACGGGATTCTATGAGTTCCACCACCTCGTCATAGGAGAGGGGAGAGCCGTCAGGCATCACCACGACCTGGTATTCGGGAATCCAGATGGGGGATGTCGCATTGACGTCACGCAGGAAGAAAGAGAAGGACTCAGAGCCGTTTCCCACCGAGATGATGGTGGAATTGGGTCCGATAGAGGTTACAGGGTCCTGAATCTCGCAGCGAAGCCTTATGCAGGATGGCTTCCCGACCGTTACGGAACTCCCCCTGACGCGTCCCTTGCCCTTAAGTATCTGGACAGACGACACCGAACCGTTATCAGCTTTGATCTTGACTCCCCCCGACACGGCCTTCCACTCAATCTCAACAGCTTTAATCGGGAGAAGGCAGGACGGAACCAGGAACAGGAATAAAAGAATGATAAGACTTGTTTTCATTGGTGTTTGAATAGAAGCCGGCGGATGGCCCTTCCGAAGGTAAGTATGTCTCAGTTATTTTCAAAGTTTTTCTAAGACATAAAAAGAGGATGACCTCAAGTCCGATGGACTTTTTAGTCACCCTCTTGCTTTTTGTGAAAACAGGATATTAATCAACAGGAGTAAAGTTGTAGCTCTTGATGACAACCGGTTTCTTCTCTGCCTCGCCCATCGCATTAGCCTCTTTGAAAACAACAGAAATAACGATTGGCTCGCTTGCCTGATCCTTATACTCTTCGGCTACTTTGTCGGTTGCGGCAATGACGGCCTTGTCGTTGGCGCTGGTGCGGAAGTCGAATTTCAATTTTGCGACAGCGTCATACATCGTGTTAAAGATGACGCCGTTGCCGGTGTTGGCGGATACGGTTTTGTCACAGGTGACGGAGTAGGTGCCAAGAGTGCCTTCTGGTTTGATTACTTGGCAGGATGAAAGCAACAGCGCAGCCGCAATGGCCAGGATAAGAGATTTAACGATTCTCATAGTTGATATTGTTTAGTTAGTTAATGAGTGTCTCAGTGAATAAAGTCTTTGAGAAGGGAGTGCAATATCTTGTTTACGTCTTCAAAATCCCTGGGATGAGAGGAGAAGGTGGGGGTATGCTTTCTATAATAGACTACGTTCTGCCTCTGGGCATCTACAACTACGCAGGCCATCTCGTTCCCGTAAGGGTCGCTTGGAGTGTAGGACCGGCTGGGGTTGGTGAGCCCGCTGATACCCGTGAGTTTTTCTGCGGCTGCATCAATCACCTTGCTGGCAGCTTTCTCAATTCGCTCCTTCTGATAGGCCTTTTCAGACATAGTATATCCGTAGGAATAAATAAGGATACCATAGCGCTGGCCGCTCTCCTGGATGAGGGACAGCAGCGTCTTGGGAACGCGAAGCCTCTCCACCTGAGAGGGCTTGATGCCGGTGAGATTTCTGGCCCACTGGAAAATGTCATTGTTGACTTCCTGATAATCTGCCGGAACCATATCCGTGAAAGGGAAGCGTTCGGAGTTGATGACATTGGCAATGACCTCGCTGGCAGCATCGGTGTTGGCCTGGTTGTAATAGCCGTCGCCGTCATCTCCATAAAACACCATATAGGTACAGGGCTGCACGAAGGCGAAAACAGGGACGGCGGACGTCTTAAAGCCTGCGGCACGGTGGGTTACGGAACAGGACAACAGCACCATCTCCGCGGCAAGGCCGAGGGCGAAATGTTTAACAAATCTCATAATTCAAACACCATAAGTGACATATCAACCATTGCTGATCAATGCCAACTGCAAAGATAATAAAATTGCCCGAGATCGGGTAAGGTATTTTTTGTTTTCGATAGGCAGCAATAGAGGAGCAAGAATCACTTTTTTAAAAATATCGCTTGCGATATAAAATAAAGTTGTATATTTGCATCGTAATCGATATAAACAACAAAAATTATAGCATTATGGACTTTACGACTACTTTTCAGATTTCTCAGATGATTGTTAACGAGCTCGCCGGAAGCGCGTTCGTACACAAAATGCAGGGCCAGCTCTTCAAGAGTCAGGGCTACACGAAACTTGGTCAGAAATATCTTGACCATTATACAGAGGAGATGGGATGGGTCGAGAAATACACCGACCGTCTGCTGGATCTCGGCCAGGTGCCTGAGGTGAATGTTTGCAACCAGACTACCCTGATCGAGGATCCCAAGGCATATCTGGAGGCCGACCTCAAGCTTCAGAAGGAGGGTGTGGAAACCCTTTACAAAGCTATGCCCGCCCTGGCCTCAGATCCCACCACATACGACATCACAAAGGCTTATCTTCTGGACGAAGAAGAGGACTTGTACTGGGACGAGGAGCAGCTGGCACTCATTGAGAAGATCGGTTATCAAAACTGGCTGGTAAAACAACTCTGATATGGCAAAGATCTACGATTTCAAGGCCCAGAACAACAAAGGCCTCGACTTTGATTTCGCTCAGTTCGAAGGCAAAGTCCTGATGATTGTCAACACCGCATCCAAGTGCGGTTTTACCCCGCAGTATGACGGGCTGGAGGCCCTTTATCAGAAGTATAAGGACCAGGGGTTCGTCATCGTCGGCTTCCCCTGCGACCAGTTCGCCCATCAGGAGCCCGGCAGTGACGAGCAGATTGCCGAGTTCTGCCGCATCAACCACGGTGTTACTTTCCCGCTGATGAAAAAGACAGATGTCAACGGCAAGGATGCGCACCCCATTTTTGAATACTTGAAGGCCCAGGCTCCTGTGGAAGAATACAAGGGTCTTAAGGCAAAGGCCACGCACGCTATGCTGAAAGGCATCAGCAA